>DATIMU010000276.1:0-2150 GCA_035475015.1 Acetobacteraceae bacterium | reverse complement strand
TCTGAGGGATGCCGGCGATCGACGACGCGGCCCTCGACCAGCTGTTCCGCACCGCCCGCACCCACAACGCCTGGACCGACGAGCCGGTCAGCGACGACACGCTGCGCGAGCTGTACGACATCCTGAAGCAGGGGCCGACCTCGGCGAACAACTCGGCCGCCCGGTTCCTGTTCCTCCGCACGCGCGAGGCCAAGGAGCGGCTGCGCCCGGCGCTGTCGGCGGGCAACACCGAGAAGACGATGGCCGCCCCGGTGACGGCGATCGTCGCCTACGACCCGAAATTCTATGACCACCTCCCCCGGCTGTTCCCGCACACCGACGCGCGCGCCTGGTACGCCGAGAACGAGGAACTGGCCGAGGCGACGGCATTCCGCAACGGCACCCTGCAGGGCGCCTATCTCATCGTCGCGGCCCGCGCGTTGGGCCTCGATTGCGGCGGCATGTCGGGGTTCGACAATGCCAAGGTGGACGCGGAATTCCTGGCCGATCGCGGCTGGAAATCCAACTTCCTGGTCAATATCGGCCACGGCGACCCCGCCGGCGTTCGCCCCAAGGGTCCGCGCTTCGCCTTCGACGAGGCGTGCCTGCTGCTGTGATCGCGGTTGCTCTCGACCCGCCGCTAGCGCTATACCCCGCGCCGGCCGCCGACGTAGCTCAGTGGTAGAGCAACTGATTCGTAATCAGTAGGTCCACAGTTCAAATCTGTGCGTCGGCACCACTCCCTCGGCGAGGGCGGCGTTCGGGGCGGTCGCGGGGCGCGACGGCGAGGGCAGCCGAGCGTTGCCGGCGCTGCTCCATCTGCTGGTCCGCGAACACGCCGAGCAGGATCACCGTGCCCATCACCGCGAAGTTGAGCGAGCTCGGGATGCCCAGGATGTTCACCAGGTTCTGCAACACCTGCAACAGCGCGGTGCCGAGCACGATGCCGATGATCGAGCCCTCGCCGCCGCGCAGGCTGCAGCCGCCGAGCACTGCCGCCGCGATCGCGTACAGCTCGTAAAAGCTGCCGAACGAGCTCGGCGAGACCGAGTTGGTGTAGAACACCAGCAGAATGGTCGACACTCCGGCCAGCCCGCCGCTCAGGACATAGGCGCCAGTCACCACCGCGCGGGTCCGGATGCCCGAGAAACGCGCCGCCTCCTCGTTCTTGCCGATCGCGTACAGGTAGCGTCCGAACACCGAGCGGTGCAGCACCACGCTCATCACCAGGCCGACCAGGACGAGCAGCATGAAGCTGTGCGGGATGCCCCAGCTGCGCCCCGACGCCAGCCAGCCGAGCGCGTCGAACTCGTCGCCGTAGCCGAAGCCCATCGTCGCGTCGTCGGTGTAGTAGCGCGCCGCGCCGCGGTAGATGAGCAGGCCGCACAACGTGACGATGAAGGGCTGCAATCGCGCGCGCGTCACCAGCAATCCCTGGATCGCCCCCAACACCACCCCGCCAAGCACGGTCGCCGCGATCGCCGCCGGCCAGGGCACCCCGTGATTGACCAGCAGGTCGATGAACACCACGCCGAGCAACGCGAACATCGAGCCGACCGAGAGGTCAATGCCTCCGGTGATGATCACCAGCCCCTCGCCGATGCTGAAGATCCCGAACAGGCCGATCAGATTGGCCATGTCGAGCAAGTTCACCGCCGACAGGAACAGCGGGTTCAGCAGCGCGGTGAGACCGCCCACCACCAGCAGCAGCACGACGAGCCCGAGTTCCTTCTTCGCCATCAGGCCGCCGCCGCCGCGATGGGCTGTCCGACCGCGAGGCGCAGCACGTTGGCCTCGCTGTATTGCGGGCGTTCGAGCGTGCCGGCGATCTCGCCCTCGTGCATGACGGCGATGCGATCGGAGACGCCGATGACCTCCTCCATGTCGCTCGAGATCATCAGGATGGCGACACCGCCATCGGCCAGCTCGCGCATCAGCCGATAGATCTCGCCCTTGGCGCCGACATCGATGCCGCGCGTCGGCTCGTCGAAGATCATGACGTTCGGCCGCATCGACAGCCACTTTGCCAGCACGATCTTCTGCCGATTGCCGCCGGAGAGCGTCCCCGCCTCGGTCGCCACCTGAAAAGCTTTGATGTTGAGCCGACGCCTCTGCACTTCGGCATTCTTGGCCTCCTCGGCGCCGCTGATCAGCATGCCGTGCGCATAGTG
>DATIMU010000275.1:0-2546 GCA_035475015.1 Acetobacteraceae bacterium | reverse complement strand
CGGGCCGATCTCGCCGGGCTGCTGGACCGGCCGGTGCATTTGTTCCTCAACGTCAAGGAACGAGCCGGCTGGGACGAGGAGCGCGCTCGGCTGCGTGCGATCGGGCTCGACGACGCGCCGCAGGGTTGATCGCCGCCTATTTTCGTTGGGTGTGATCCAGATCACAGCTTCACGACCGGCTTCATGCGAAAAAGCGGCCATCGGTTCGGCGCTGCCCCAACACTGTGCCGGACCGGGTGGGCTGGCAGGCCCACGTCAACCCGGACCTTTCCTTGCGGCCTGGTCGCCTCAGCGACTGGGCCGTTTTTTCGTTGGGTGGTGCGCGACGGCATCATGCTGCGTTGCGCCGCCCCGGGACAAACCTTGAGCCCGGAACCGGGCAATACGGACCAGCGGCCGAGCCCGGATTCGGGCAATGTCGGACCCGAGTGGAGCCCGGATACGGGCGTACCGGGCGGGTGCCAGAGCCCGCATCCGGGCGTTTCGCGCAGCGGCCGGGCTCGTTCTTCGCGCGGGGTCAGTGTGAGCGGGTCAGTTCGCGACTACGGGCAGGGGCGTGGCGCCGAGCGCCCGGGGATCTTGCTCCGGGTCCACACCGAAGCCGCCGGCGACCTGCGCGAGACGCTGGATCGCGCTCTCCGTCAGGACCAGATCGGCGGCCGGGCCGCAATCGCTCGGGCCGATGCTGGTGTGCGCCCCGGCCCAATGCACGACATAGGATTGCCGCTCGCTGGGCCGCTTTGCCTCCACCACCAGGCTGCCGCCCCCCTGCGCGATCACGTCCGATTGCAGCACGCAACTGCCGCTCGGTGCGCCATTCGCGTCGAGTCGCCCGGCCTCGATGTCCGTCCGAAGCGACGGCGGCACGTCCTCCCCGGCCTTGATCGAGACGATGTCGCCGAGCGCGGGCTGCACCACGTTGGCCTCCGCGACCGCCACGGCGGCGACCACCACGCCCAGGAAGATCGCCACGCCGAGTCCTGAGAGCTGCCAAAGATTGCCTTTTGGGGCCTCATCCGATTGCTTCATCACACGCCTTCTTTGCGTCCGCACCGACCTGTCGGGCCGCCATTGTGCAACGCAACATCTAAGGCTTGATGAACGAAGCTGCGAGCCGCCGGGTTTTCGGCAGCCGCCATGCAGCCGCCGCAAGGGTCCGGGCGGGGCCGCGATCAGCCCAGCTCCTCGTGCCAGGTGCGGCCGTCGCGGGCGATCATCGCGATGGAGGCCGTAGGCCCCCAGCTGCCGGCGGCGTAGGGGCGCGGCAGGTCGGGCGAGCCGGACCACGCCTCGATCAGCGGCTCGACCCAGGCCCAGGCCGCCTCGACCTCGTCGCGCCGCATGAACAGCGTGGTGTTGCCGCGCACGGTGTCCATCAGGAGCCGCTCGTAGGCGTCCGCGTACCGCGTGCCGAACGCCTTCTCGAAGCTGATGTCGAGCCCGGTCGGGCGTAGCCGCAGGCCGCCGGGGCCGGGCTCCTTGGTCATCATCTCGAGGCGCATCCCCTCCTCGGGTTGCAGGCGGATGATGAGCCGGTTGGGCTGCAAATCCGTGCCGTCGGCGGGGAAGATCGAGAACGGCAGCGCGCGGTACTGGATGACGATCTCCGAGACCTTCTGCGGCAGGCGCTTGCCGGTGCGCAGATAGAACGGCACGTTGGCCCAGCGCCAGGTGCGGACTTCCGCCTTCAGCGCCACGAAGGTCTCGGTCCGGCTTGGCTCAGCGGCGCCGAGATCGTGCAGGTAGCCGAGCACCGGCTGGCCATCCACCGCGCCCTGCGTGTACTGCCCGCGCACGGTGCGGATGCCGGTCTCGTGCGGCTCGATCGGCCGCAGGGCGCGCAGCACCTTGAGCTTCTCGTCGCGCACCGCGTCGGCCTCGAGCGAGACCGGCGGCTCCATCGCCAGCAGGCAGAGCAGCTGGAGCATATGGTTCTGCACCATGTCGCGCAGCGCGCCGGAGCCGTCGTAATAGCCGGCGCGGCCCTCCACGCCGACGGTCTCGGCCACCGTAATCTGCACATGGTCGATCACGTCGGTGTTCCACAGCCGCTCGAAGATCGAGTTGGCGAAGCGCAGCGCCAGCAGGTTCTGCACGGTCTCCTTGCCGAGATAGTGGTCGATGCGGAAGGTCTGCGCCTCGGTGAACACCTCGCCCACCTGGTCGTTGATGGCGCGGGCCGAGGCGAGGTCGTGGCCGATCGGCTTCTCCAGCACGACGCGCGATTGCGGCGTGACCAGGCCGAACCGGCCGATATGGGCGCAGATCGGGCCGTAGAGGTCGGGCGACGTGGCGAGATAGAACACCCGCACCCGCTCCGGCATCGCGGCGAGCACGCCGCCGAGCGCGTCCCACCCGCTATCGGTGGTGCCGTCGACCCGCGCGTAGCTCAGCCGCTCACAGAACCGGCCGGCCACCGCCTCGTCGAGATCGGCGGGCGCGACATGGCGATGCAAGGCCTTGGCGGCCCGCTCGCGATAGCTCTCGTCTGTCAGATCGGAGCGAGCCGCGGCGATGATCCGGCTGTCCGCCGGCATCTGGCCGTC
>DATIMU010000274.1:0-10438 GCA_035475015.1 Acetobacteraceae bacterium | reverse complement strand
GGAATGTGCTTCAGCACGAACCCCATGCCGCCGCCGGACATGTACTCGAACGCCTGCACGGCCGCCGGATCGTGCGCCTGGAAGCGCGTGAACAGGCCGAGTGCGGCCGCCGGCGAGGCCACCGCGCAGAGCGCCACCGCGGTCTCGCGCGGGCGCGGGGCCAGCTTCAGCACGGCGGCGGTGATGATCCCGAGCGTGCCCTCGGCGCCGACGAAAAGCTGGCGCAGGCAGTAGCCGGTGTTGTCCTTGCGCAGCCGCCGCAGCCCGTCCCACACCGTGCCGTCCGGCAGCACCACTTCAAGCCCGAGCACCATGTCGCGCGCGTTGCCGTAGCGCACCGTGTTGTTGCCGCCGGCGTTGGTGGCGAGGATGCCGCCGATCTGTGCCGTGCCCTCCGAGGCGATCGACAGCGGCAGCAGGCAGCCGGCCTCGCTCGCCGCCTCCTGCGCCGCCTTGAGCGTCGCCCCCGCCTCGATGGTCAGGGTGACGTCCACCGGGTCGATCGCGCGGACGCGGTTCATGCGGGCGAGGCTGAGCACCAGCTCGCTGCCGTCGGCCGCCGGCGTGGCGCCGCCGACCATCGAGGTGTTGCCGCCCTGCGGCACCACCGCGACACCCGCCTCGGCGCACAGCCGGACCACGGCGGCCACTTCCTCGACGCGCGTCGGCCGCACCACCGCCGGGGTGCGGCCCTGGTAGAGCCGCCGCCAATCCTCGGCATAGGGCGCGGTGTCGGCCGCATCGGTCAGCAGCCCGCGCTCGCCGACCACGGCGCGGATGGCGGCGAGCAGCGTCTCGATCGCGGTCGGCACCGGTGCGGCGGGCATGGCGGACGTCCTTTCGCCAAGCAGGCTACCGGGGGTGCGGCCGGGGTCAAGGCGGCGCAGGGGCTAGAACTTCACCGACAGCGCCAGGGAGTCGAACTGGAAGTAGCCGCGTTTCTGGTGATGGAACTCCGGCGACTGCAGCACATGGGTGAGGGACAGCCGGGCCCCCCAGGCCATCACCACCAGCCCGGCCTGCACCTCGCCGACCCACGGCTCGCGGGAGACATGCGCGCTGTTGCCGAAGTTGTTGCCGTCGAGCGTGATGTCGTAGGCCACGGCCTGGCCGTCCACGCCGGCGAATAGGTACCAGGAGAACGGTCGGGCGGCGGTATAGGCGTCGCCGCCGCTGAGGCCGGGGCGGATGCGCGGCGCGCCGAAATCGGCATCGAGGTCCTGTCCGACGCGGAACTGCACGCCGGTCTGCGCATAGATCCGCCAGTTGCCGGCGGCCGCCGTGAGCGAGGGCAGCATGTCGGTCTGGAGCCCGCCGGCCGCGCCGGTGCCGGTGAGCGGCACGCGCCAGATGCGCTCGGCCATCAGCTCCCCGAGCGGCTCGTTGTGGACCTGATAGCCCCAGCCCTTGCTGCCCGGCGCCCGGATGAACGAATGGAAGGTGTTCTGCACGAACTTGCCGCCCGCGGCCTGGCCGATCACGCCGAGGCTCAACCCGAGGGTGCTGCGCGTCGTGTCGGTGTCCTGGGTCAGCGCGAGCGTGCCGAGGAGCACACCGGCATAGGGCCGGTCGAACGGATTGGGCGGGTTGATCTGGGTGTCGACCGGGGTGAACAGCAGCTGCGACAGGTCGAACGACAGGCGCTGCCGCGTGCCCTTGTCCTCGCCCCACACGAAGTGGCCGAGCCCGGCGAGAAAGTCCGGCACCGCGTCGGTGTTGGGCGAGGTCCAGCCGAACCGGGTGCCGTTGGTGTAGAACCGGTCGGTGCGCACCGCCACGTCGTTCTCGTCCTGAAAGGTCCAGATGGAAGCCGTGTCGACGCGCGGCTCGGCCGCCATGGCGCCAACCGGAAGCAGCGCGCAAGCGAGCCCCGCGAAACATGTCCAACGCAACGACATTCACCTGTCCTGCCAATCGAAGCCGGCCGATCATGGAGCGACGCCGCCGCGCCGGCAAAGCCATGACGCCCGAAGGCGGCTTGCGTTGCCTCCCCTGTAACGGGTCGGGTTGCCGACTCGCCACGGCCGTGCTGAAATCCCTTGCGGATTCGGTCTGTTCCTGTCCGCCAACAATGGGGAAGTGTGGATATGAGGGTCAAAATTCCGGCCGCGGGAGCCTTGATCGCGGCGATGGCGTTCGGGCCGCAGGCCCAGGCCGGCGTGGTCGGGTTCAGCTTCAATGGCCTCGGGTTCAGCGGCACCGGCTACTTCACGACGGCGCCGAACGTGGCGCCCCCGGATCCCAACCCGAATTGCGGGACCGCCGGCAACAATCCCTGCCGGACCGACCCCGCCGGGGCCTACGCGATCACCGGCATCACCGGGACGTTCTCGAACGCGGCGAACGGCATCTCCAACGCCGCGATCACCGGATTGGTGCCGATCAACCCGGCGAACGAGCGCGATCCGGTATTCGACCCGCTGGTTCCCTCCAGCCTCAGCTTCATCGACTACCCGGGCGGCTCCCTGACATACAATAATCTGTTCTTCCCCGCCGGCTCGCCGATCGACTGCGACTTCCCCTTTACCGGAACCTTCGTGGACGTGTTCGGCGTGGCTTTCACGGTGGCCGGCGGATACACGGTCGACCTGTGGGGCGACGGCGACATGTTCGGACCGGGCACCACCACGTATGGCGTCGGCCTGACGGATGGGACCACGCGACTCGGCTATGCGTTTTCCGGCGTGAACGCCGCGGTCCCGGAGCCGAGCTCCTTCGCGCTGCTCGGCGTCGGCTTGCTTGGCGTGTTCGGCTGGCGGCGCCGCGTGGACGGCGCTGGCGGCGCGCTCACCGGAGCACACTGACCGGGGCGCACCACCCGCGCGACCTGGACACGCTCGTCATCGCGAGCCGCCGCTTGGCGGCGTGGCGATCCATCGTGCCCACACGCGGGCAGCCACCTGGATTGCCTCGTAGCCTTGAGTCGGCGCCGGGCCAAGCGGAGCGCCGCGTTGCTGTAGAACCCGTAGCGGGTCGCTCAAGCCGCGTCGCCAGGCCGCTTGCGCCGCTTGCTGGCAATCAGGGCGATCAAGAGTCCGACCAGCGGAGCGAGGTGGTCCAGTCCGAAGCCAGGCAGCGGGTTCGCCGTTGTGAACGCGGGACCCTCCTGTATCTGGTGCACGACGGTGTGGATCAGTTGCTTGTCGATCTTGTCGGCGAACTCGATCACCTGCTCGCCGAGGCTCTCCCAATCTCCGACCTTCATGGTCGCGACGTCGCCGGAGAACCCGAGCAACTCGCGAAGCGTTAGCTCCGCTAGCTCCACCAGATCGAGATTGACTGTCTCGCGATCGTCAATCGATTGGCGCGCGGAATAACGCCGCTCCCGAGGGATGCGCCAGAGGAGGCTACGCTCATGCTCCAGGGAGGTCTGCCTGCCGACAAGCTGGCGTAACAGCCTGCGAAGCTCCGTCTCCTGGAATGCGAGCCGCTGCCAGAATTCCCGCTGCTGTGGGTCGCCTGGCCTTTTGGACCTGGGGGAGCAAGCTTGGGTCAATATCTGCTGCTCGACAGCCGCGCGGATGCGTTCCAGCGTGGTGCGTATTCCGGCGTTTTGGCCACGCATCGTACGGCTCTCCCATGCCAGCAGAGGTCAGTGTGGAGCGTTCGCGCGACAATCGCCTATTAGGAATGATAAAGCAACAAAATTGGCCTTTGCGACCTCCACCGGGGGAGAAGCGCGTCAGTCGCGGCGCAGGGCCGGCAGCCGGGCCTCGCGTCAACCAATCTTCGTCGCAATGTATGGACGATGTATCCGCGCGGACCTGGGCTGGCATGACGATGCCTGCTGCTGGTGTTGGTGCAGGAGCCGATCCCCATCTCGGGATCGGGCCGGGGTTGGGCCGGCTGGCCGGCGTCCTCGTCGGCACGGCACTCGTCGGGGCTCGTGGAGCTGGCGGCCTGGCCGGCCCGCGCGCGGATCAAGGCGCGTTTCGGACATCTGGAGGAGAGACATTCATGACCCAACCCGCTGCCCCGCTCGGAGGAGAATTCCGCATCGAGGAGGACGCGATGGGCGACGTGAACGTGCCCGCCGAGCATCTGTGGGGCGCGCAGACCCAGCGGTCGCGGCTGAATTTCCCCATCGGCACCGACCGCTTCGTCTGGGGCCGCCCGGTTATCCGGGCGCTCGGCATCCTCAAGAAATGCGCCGCGCGGGCCAATGGCGAGCTCGGCCAGCTGCCGGGCGAGAAGGTGAAGCTGATCGTGGCGGCAGCGCAGGACGTGATCGATGGCAGGCTCGACGGCGAGTTCCCGCTCGTCGTGTTCCAGACCGGCTCGGGCACGCAGACCAACATGAACGCCAACGAGGTGATCGCCAACCGCGCGATCCAGCTCGCCGGCGGCACGGTCGGGTCGAAATCGCCGATCCACCCGAACGACGACGTCAATCACAGCCAGTCGTCCAACGACACGTTTCCCACCGCGATGCACATCGCCACGCTGCTGGAGCTGGAGAACCGCCTGCTGCCGGCGGTGCGCCGACTGCGCGACACGCTGCACGCCAAGGCGGAAGCATTCGCCGACGTGGTGATGATCGGCCGGACGCATCTGCAGGACGCCACGCCGCTCACCCTCGGCCAGGTGATCTCCGGCTGGGTGGCGCAGCTCGATCAAGCGATCGCGACGATCGCGCACGCGGCGGAGGGCGTGCGCGAGCTGGCGATCGGCGGCACTGCGGTCGGCACCGGCATGAACGCCGATCCGCGCTTTGGTGCCGCGGCGGCGCGGCACATCGCCGAGGAGACCGGGCAACCGTTCGTCAGTGCGCCCAACAAGTTCGCGGCGCTGTCGGCGCATGACGCGATGGTCAATGTCAGCGCCGCACTGCGCACCTTGGCCGGCGCGCTGATGAAGATCGCCAACGATGTGGCTTGGCATTCGAGCGGGCCGCGCGCGGGCCTCGGCGAGCTGCTGATCCCGGAGAACGAACCCGGCTCCTCGATCATGCCGGGAAAGATCAATCCGACGCAGTGCGAGGCCCTGACGATGATCGCCGTGCAGGTGTTCGGCAACGACCACTCGGTCGCCTTCGCCGGCTCGCAGGGCAATTTCCAGCTCAACGTGTTCAAGCCGGTGATGCTGCACAACGTGCTCGAATCGATCACGCTGCTGGCCGAGGGCTGCCTGTCGTTCGACGAACACTGCGCCCAGGGCATCGCGCCGAACGAGAAGCGCATCCGGCACAACCTCGAGAACTCGCTGATGCTGGTGACGGCGCTCAATCCGCATATCGGCTACGAGAAATCGGCGCGCATCTCGCTCACCGCCTATCGCGAGGACATCAGCTTGCGCGAGGCGGCGATCAAGCTCGGCTTCGTCACGCCGGAGCAGTTCGACGAATGGGTGCGTCCGGAGGACATGACCCACCCGCTGCCCGAGCCGCGCGGATCGTAGCCGGGAGCGACAGGGGCGGCGGCCGGGGCAGGTTCAGGCCACTTCTGTCGTGCGGGTGCGCAGCCGCAGCAATGTGCGGTCGAGCTCGGCCAGGGAGAAGGGCTTGTGCAGGATGGCGTCGGGCGTGACGCCCGATTCGTCGTCGGAGAGTTCGGCATAGCCGGTGGCGAGCAGCAACGGCGCCTCGATGCCCATGGCGCGTAGGGCGGCGGCGAGCCGCAGCCCGTTCATGCCGGGCATCGCGTAGTCGAGCACCAGCAAGGCCGGCGGCGCGGGCAGCTGCCGCACGGTGTCGAGCGCCTCCTCGCCGCCGGCGGCCTCGGCCACCTCGTAGCCGAGATCGCGCAGCATCTCGACGCTGACCTGGCGGACGCCGGCGTCGTCGTCCACCAGCAGCACGAGCTCGGCGCGCCCGTGCCGGCGTTCCCCCGCCGCATCGTGGCCGTCGGCCGCGAGTGCCGTCTGCGCCACGCGGGGCAGCAGCAGCGCGACCGTGGTGCCGCCGCCGACCACGCTGCGAATGCGCACGGTGCCGCCGGATTGGCGCGCGAGGCCGTAGACCTGGCTCAGCCCGAGACCGGAACTCTTGCCGAGCTCCTTGGTCGTGAAGAACGGCTCGAAGGCGCGCGCCAGGACCTCGTTGGACATGCCGATCCCGGTGTCGGATACGCTGATCCGGACATAGTCGCCGGGCTCGGCGTCGCCGTCGGGGTCGGTGACGGTTTCGTTGCCGGTCGCGAGGCGCAGCACCCCGCCCTCCGGCATCGCGTCGCGCGCGTTCAGCGCGAGGTTCAGGATCGCCGCCTCGACCTGGCTCGGGTCGGCAAGGGCGGGCCAGAGATCGGGCGCGAGCTCGGTCTCGATGCGGACCCGTCGGCCGAGCGTCGAGCCGGCGAGCGTGACCAGGTCGGCCACGAGCCGGTTGAGGTCGGTCGGTTGGGCGGCCAGGCGTTGGCGGCGAGAGAAAGCCAGCAGGCGCGAGGTGAGTTGCGCGCCGCGGTGCACCGCGTCCATCGCGCGCGCGAGCAGCTTGCGCAGCCGCTCGTCCTCGCCCTCCACGCGGCGCTCGATCAGTTCGAGGCTGCCCAGGATGGTGGCGAGCAGGTTGTTGAAGTCGTGCGCCACGCCGCCGGCGAGGCGGCCCACCGCTTGCAGCTTCTGCGCCTGGTGCAGTACCGCCTCGGTGCGCTGACGCTCGGCGATCTCGACCTGCAGGCGGTTGTTGCTGTCCGACAGTTCCTGGGCCCGCTCCGCGACCAGGGCTTCCAGCAGATGTGCCTGTTGCGCGTGCTCGGCGACGCGGGTCTCGAGATCGCTCGCCATCTGGTTGAACGCCTCTCCGAGGCGGCCGAACTCCGAGCGGTCGCCGTGCATGTCGGCGCGCGTGGCGAGATCGCCGCGCCGCCAGCGCTGAGCGGCGGCGAGCAGGTGCCCCGCCGGATGCTGGATGAAGCGGCGCGCCGCGAGATAGGTGATGACCAGCGCGGCCAGGGTGGCCAGTCCACCCAGCACCGCCGCGCGGACGACCGAGGCGCCGATCTCGGCGAGCAGGCCCGGCGGATCGACGCCGACCACCACGAACAGCCCGTCAGGTGGCCGCGTCACGGGGCTCGCGGCGAGGAGGACCGGGTGTTCGTCGAAGGCGTACATGGTGGCGACGCCGGCGGCGGGAGCCTTGATACGCGCCATGGCGTCGGGGCTGAGCCGGGAGCCGACCCAGCCCTCGGGCTCGGGTACACGGGCCAGCACCACGCCCTCGCGATCGATCACGGTGAGCGCGCTCTTCGCGGCAAGCTCGCCGCCGAGGGCCCGCTGAGCGCTCAGATGCTGCCCCAGCCAGCGCAGATCGAGCGCCGCGAGCAGCAGCCGATCCCCGCCCGTCGCCCCGCGCGGCCGGATCGCGAGCGGCAGGAAAGCGCCTTGTATGCCGGGCAGGGTGGCATAGGTGCCGGCGCTGAACCCGTTGGGTCTCGTCCCCCCCGTCGTTCCCCCTGGCGCGCCGGCTCCTGTTCCGGTCGCCCTGGATGCCGCTCCGCCCGCCGCCGAGATGTCCGCCGTCCCGCCTTGGCCGGGAGCCGGGCCGGCCATCAGGCGGGCGAGCCAGATGGGCCGGCCGGCCAGTGCTGTAGCGAGGTCGGGCCGCGAGGCGCACACCACGCGGCCGGCGCCGTCCAGCATGGCGAGGAAGCGATAGGCGCTCAATTCCCGCTGCAGCGCGGCCAGCCGCTCCGGACAGTCGGGGCCGACCTGGATTTGCGCCACGGCGAGCAGCAAGGCTCGTGCGCCGCCGACCACGCTGCGAACGTCTGCATTGGCCAGTTCGGCCTGGCGCGTGGCCAGGGCGTCGAACTCGCCGCGGCGCTGGACATAGAGGCCGGCGAGTGTCGCGACGCCGGCGGCCACCATCGGCAGCAAGCAGAGGACGATCAGCCACAGCAGCCGGCGGGAAAGCCTCATGCTTTCCCGTCCCGCTCCGCCCGTGGGCCGATGACGCGCCCCGGACCGAGCTCGTCAGGTCTCATGCCGTGCCCCTTCAAGCCCGGCCGCCCCGGCCCAGCCATTGTGCTGAGAATGCCGGCTGCTCTCACAAAAGCGCAGCACTCGGAAGGTGCCGTCCGTTCACCTTGACGTGAGAATGTGGAGGAAAGTCGCCGGGAACGGCACAAGGCCCCGGAAGTGTGCCTTCCGGAACCCTGCGCGTCCGGTGGCCGGCACCCGCCGAGCCTGGGTCGATGATCAGGCTCGGCGACTGCCGGGGTGGGCGAGGCGACTAGCCGAGCGTCGTCCGGCTGAGCGTGGCCATGTCGCCGAAGATGATCTTCGTGCCGTCGGACAGGCCGATCTGCGTGCCGCCGCCGTAGCTCTGCGCGCCGGCCGTGGCGTTGGCCAGCTCGTTGGCGCCGTAGCCCTGCAGCGACAGATGGTCGGTGCCGCCACGGAAGCCCCAGATGACCTCGGTTCCGCCGGCCTGGCCGTTGATGAAGGCGAAGGTGTTGGCGCCGCCGTTGCCCGACACGATGTTCGCGGTTCCCGACCCGGCGACGAACGTGTCGCCGTCGACCCCGCCGAAGATCAGCGCATTTCCCCCGCCGGCCTGGACCGTGTCGTGGCCGGCGCCGCCGATGATCGTGTCGTTGCCTTGATCGGCGGTGATGAGATCGTCGCCGCGCGAGCCCCAGTAGAAGTTGTTGCCTGTCGCGCTGCCGCCCACCAGGGTGGAGTTGCCGGTCCCGGCGACGATCAGCAGGTCGGCGGAACCCGCGGCGTGGATCACGTTGCCCGATCCGCCGCCGACCAGGGTGGCCGCGCCGGTGCCGGCATACATCGTGTTGCCGCCATTCTCGCTGCCCCAGAACACCGCCTTTCCACTGCCGGCGACGAGATTGGTGTTGCCCGTGCCGCCGACCACGGTGGCCGCGCCGCCGCCGCCGATGAAGCTGAGGGTGCTGCCTCCGCCGAACACCAGCGCTTGCGACCCGGCAGTGGCCTGCACCGTGGCGGCGCCGCTGCCGCTGACCAGGGTATCCGCCCCGGACGAGGTGACGAGCGCGTTGCCGTCGCCGAGCCAGACCATGTTGTGGCCGCCGCCCGCCGCCACCGAGACGTTGCCGGAGGCCGCGTCCACGGTATCGTCGCCGGAGCCGGTGGAGATCACGAAACCCCCGCCGCCGGAGCGTGCCAGGACGATGTTGCTGTTTCCCGCCGGGCCGCCTGCCTGGGCGTCGTCGGCCAGCACCACGCCGGAGCCACCGTTGCTATGATAGGTGAAGCCCACACTGGAGACGACGACCTGGTTGGCCTCGCCGCTGCCCTGCAGGTCGACGCCGGCAGTCTGGTTCCGCACCACGCTGACACCACCCGGCACGGTGACGGGTGTGCCGTCATTGCCGGAGATCAGCAGGGCCGGCGTGCCCGTGCTCGAGTCGGGGATCGGCTGGTTCGGGCCGAAATAACTCAGGTTGCCCATCGAGCCCAGCAGGTCCGCGAGGCGCTGACCGATCGCCCCGGCATACGGGTTGGCGTTGTCGCCGGAGGCCACCGGCGAGGTGTCCAGCATGTAGCTCACGGCGTTGCTGATGCTGGTATTGCCGGCGCCGTCGGTTTCGCTCGCCACCAGGCTATGCGACCCGTCACCGGCCAAGGCGACGGTGGCGCTCCAGCTCCCGTCGGACCCCGCCGTTGTCGTGCCGACGGCGGTGATGCCGTCCCACACGACGACGGTCCCGCCCGCCTCGGCGGTGCCGCTCACCGTCTGCGTCGGCTGGTTGGTCGACCGGCCAAGGCTGGTAATCGCCACCACCGGCGCGACGGTGTCCAGCGTGTAGTCGACAGTGGAGAGGCTGCTGCCGGTGTTGCCGGCGGTGTCGGTCTCGCTCGCGGTCAGGCTGTGCGCCCCGTCGCTTCCGAGGTTGACCCCGGCACTCCAGGTGCCATCGCCCGCCACGGTCGCCGAGCCGACCGAGCTGGCGCCGTCCCACAGGATGACCGTGCCGCCGGCGTCGGCGGTGCCGCTCACCATCTGGTTCGCCTGGTTGGTCAGCCCGCCGGTGCCGAGGATCGTCACGGTCGGCGCGGTGGCGTCCAGCGTGTAGAGCACGGTGGCGCTGGTGCCGGTGTTGCCGGCGGCGTCGGTCACGCTCGCCGTGATGCCATGGGCCCCTTCGCCGGTCAGTAAGACCGGGATGGACCAGTTGCCGTCGAGCTGAACGGTCGTGGCGGCGAGCAGCGAGCCGCCGTCCCACACGGACACCGTTTGGCCGATCATGCTGAGGTCGGCCGTGCCGCTCAACAGCTGCAGGGGCTGGTTGGTCGGCGCGCCCGTGTTGGTGATCGTGACCACCGGTGCGGTGGTGTCCAGCGTGTAGAGCGCGGGGGTGCTCGTGCCGGTGTTGCCGGCGGCGTCGGTCACGCTCGCCGTCAGGCTGTGCACCCGGTCGCCCGTCAGGGTGGCGGTGGCCGTCCAGATGCCCCCGAGCTGCACCGTCCCGGAGCCGACCGAGACGTCGCCGTCCCAGATGGTGACCGTCTGGTTGAGTTCAGT
>DATIMU010000273.1:0-4795 GCA_035475015.1 Acetobacteraceae bacterium | reverse complement strand
CGCCGCGCTGCCGGCCGCTCTGCTCGGTCACTCGATGGGCGGCAAGGTCGCGATGCGTCTCGCGCTGGATCGGCCCGACACGGTGCGCCGGCTGATCGTCGCCGACATTTCTCCGATTTCCTACCCGCCAGCCTTCCGCGAACTGGCCGCCGCCTTGCAGGCGCTGCCGCTCACACCGGGACTGACCCGCGCGGCGGCCGACGCCCACCTCGCCGCCGCCATTCCCGATGCCGGCCTGCGCGCATTCCTGCTGCAAAATCTTCGTCCCGGCGCGCAGCCGGGATGGCGCATCGGCCTCGGGGAGATCGCGGCGGGGCTGCCCGCGATCGAGGGCTGGGAGGCACCGGAGGGTGCGATCTATCACGGACCGACGCTGTTCCTCGCCGGCGCGCGCTCCGACTACATCCGCCCCGAGCACCGCCCGGCCATCCGCGCCCTGTTCCCCGCCGCGCGCTTCGTGACCGTGAAGGATGCCGGGCATTGGGTCCACGCCGACAATCCGGCGGGGTTCGTGGGTGTGGTCGAGTCGTTCATGGCTGAGTAGCCGCCCACACCCAACCCTCTCCCAAAGAGAGAGGGCATTCGTCTTCTCCCTCTCCCCTTGTGGGAGAGGGCCGGGGTGAGGGGTCGCGGCACGACTGGCCGCCGGTCACGCCCGCGAAGCAGCCACCCCAGCCTGTCTCGCCTCGTCCGAGGCCCGCCACAAATACCACGCCGCATAACTCCGCCACGGCGCCCATACCTGCCCGATCTCCGCGAGATCGCGCGGCCGAGGCTGGGCGTCGAGCCCGTAGAGCACCCGATAGCCCTCGCGGACGCCGAAATCGTCGACCGGGAGAATGTCGGCCCGCCCGAGGGTCCAGATCAGCAGCATCTCCACCGTCCAGCGCCCGACGCCGCGGATCGTGGTCAGCCGCTCGATCAGCGCCTCGTCAGACAGGCGGGCGGCGGCGCGGCGGCTCGGCACCGTGCCGTCCAGCGTGCGCGCGCAGATGTCGCGGATCGCGGCGATCTTGCCGAATGAGAAGCCACAACCGCGCAGCACGCTTTCTTCCGTGGCCAGCACCATTTCGGGCGTGGGGAAGGGGAGGCCCGGATAGAGGGCGACGAACCGCCCGAGGATCGCCTCGGCGGCGCGTCCGTGCAGCTGCTGGTGAGCGATGGCGCGGATCAGCGCCTCGTATGGGCTGCGCCCGCGCTCGGGCGTGAGGCGCGGGCGTCCGATGCGGGTAATCAGCCCGGCAAAGGCAGGGTCCAGCGAGAGATGACGAACCGCCGTGGTGGACATGCAGGCCGCTTATGGCCGGACGACGCGGTGGCGGCAACACGTATGCTTTCATCGCGCGGCCGAATTCGGATAACCTCCGTCGGTTGCCGGCGTTGACTGCCAGAGGGACGGCATCCGTCCCTGAGTGCGAGGCCCCATGCGCCAGGTCCGTCCCTGGTTCGAAGATGTCGAGGAGGAGCGCAAGGCCGCCGACCGGCAGACGGCGAGCCTTGGCGGGCTTGCCGTCGCCCTGTTCCTGGTCGTGGTCGGGCTGTTCCTCGTGCGTCACCTGCACGCCAAGTCCGTGCTGGAGGATTGCCTGCTGTCCGGCCGGCCGAACTGCGTCGTGATAGTGCCGCCGCTGGATTTCTGACCGAGCCCGCCGGCGGGTCTACGCCTCGGGCTCCTCGAACCGCTCGAGCAGGGCGAGCAAGGTCGGGCGGATGGCGCCGAGCTCGCGCAGATGCTCGGCCGACAGGCCATCCAGCACGCTCTCCGCCTGTTCCGTGAGCGCAACCTGCACGCGGCGGTGATCGTCCGGGTCGACCGCGCGCTCGACCATCCGGAGCTGGGCGAGGCGATCCACCAGTTCGGCGGCGCTGTGCGGGCGGATCATCAGCGACGCCGCGATCTCGCCGATCGTCGCGGTCTCCCGGCCCGGCGCGCCCTTGATGACGAGCAGCGCCTGGTGCTGCTGCGGCGTCAGCCCGGCGTCGCGGGCCGCGGCGGCGCTGAACGCCGTGAAGGCGCGCAGCGCCCGGCGGAACTCCGCCAGCACCTCGTAGTCCGGCTTCCGCAACCTTCGCACATCACGCATGTCAGATGACACTCCCATGGGGCTCGTTTCTATGTCGCACTGCGATATATACCCGCCGACCCTGCCAGGAATGGACCCGCCTCGACATGCCTCACCTCTCCGCTCCCTTGCGCGCCCCCCGGCTGGGCGATTTCACGACGGGTCCCCGCGTCCTGCTGCTCGCCGCGATGGCGGTCCTGATCGGCAGCGCCGCTGTGCTTACCGCATGGGCGCTGATCGCTCTCATCGCATTGTGCACGAATCTTGCCTATGCCGGGCGCTTCTCCTTCACCGTGCATCCGATTGATATACGGATGCTGGGTTATGCGTCCGTGGCGGTCCCGGTGGTCGGCTGCCTGATCGTCGGGCTGATGGCGCGCTTCGGCTCGGAGAAGATCCGCGGCCACGGCATTCCCGAGGCGATGGAGGCGATCCTCATCGGGCAGAGCCGGATTCAGCCGAAAGTCGCGATCCTCAAGCCATTGTCCTCGGCCATCTCGATCGGCACCGGCGGGCCGTTCGGCGCGGAGGGCCCGATCATCATGACCGGTGGCGCCATCGGCTCGCTGTTCGCGCAATGCTTCAACATGAGTGCCGCCGAGCGCAAGACGCTGCTGGTGGCCGGCGCCGCGGCCGGCATGACCGCGGTGTTCGGCACGCCGATCGCCTCGGTGCTGCTGGCCGTCGAGCTGCTGCTGTTCGAGTGGAAGCCGCGCAGCTTCATCCCGGTGCTGGCCGCCTGCCTCGCGGCGGCGGTGGAGCGCGGTTGGCTGCTGACCGCCTCGCCGCTGTTCGCACATCCGGGCGCGATGGCGCTGACGCCTGTCACCCTGCTGGCCTGCTGCGCGCTGGGCCTCGCTTGCGGCCTCGGTTCGGGCCTGCTGACGGCGATGGTCTACGCGGCCGAGGATCTGTTCGGCAAGCTGCCGATCCACTGGATGTTCTGGCCGGCGATCGGCGGCGTCGCCGTGGGCGTGGGCGGCCTGTTCGACCCCCACGCGCTCGGCGTCGGCTACGACAACATCGCCAATCTGCTGTCGGGCTCGATGCCGACCGGTGCGGTGCTGCGACTGATGGTGGTCAAGGCGGTGATCTGGTCGATCGCCCTGGGCTCCGGCACCTCGGGCGGCGTGCTGGCGCCGTTGCTCATCATGGGTGGGGCATTCGGGGCACTGTCCGGCCTGATCCTGCCGCACGCCGGGGTGGGCGACTGGGCGCTGATCGGCATGGCCGCGATGATGGGGGGCACCATGCGCGCGCCGCTCACCGCGACCATGTTCGCCCTCGAGCTGACCGGCGCCTCGGGGATGCTGGTGCCGCTGATCGCGGCCTGCGGCGTGAGCTACGCGGTGACGGTGCTGCTGTTGCGGCGCTCGATCCTCACCGAGAAGGTGGTGCGGCGCGGCCATCAGCTGATGCGCGAGTACCATGTGGACCCGCTCGACCTCGCCAGCGTGGCCGACGTCATGGTGGCGCGGGTGGACACCCTGCCGGCGGCGATGAAGGTCGGCGAGATGGTGGCGTTCTTCAGCGACGAGCTGCCGCGCCACAAGGCCTATCCGGTGGTCGACGAGAAGGGTCGGCCGGTCGCGATGGTGTCGCGCGCCGACGTGCTGCACTTCACCCGCGATGACAGCCGCCACGAATTGACCCTCGCCGAGGCGCTGGCCGGGCGGCGGATGGTGACGGGCACGCCCGACGAGCCGGTCTCGAACCTGGTGGACCGGATGGTGCGGTCGGAGGTCGGCCGCGTGCCGGTGGTGCGGGCCGAGGACGGCGTCCTGGCGGGCATCGTCGCGCGAAAGGATCTGCTGCAGGTCCGCGCCCGCCGGCTCGCCGAGGAGCGCGACCGGCGGGCCTATTTCGGCTTCCGCCGGGCACGTATCGCGGCCAAGCGGAGAAACCGGGTCAAAGTAGCCCAGCGGCAATGTTGACGGTCAGCGCCAGGATGATGGTGTTGAACAGGAAGCTCAGCAGCCCGTGCACTGTCGCGAGGCGGCGGAACTTCCTTGACGTGATCTGCACGTCCGAGACCTGGAACGTCATGCCGAGCACCAGCGAGAAATACATGAAGTCGAGGTAGTCCGGCTGTTTCTCGCCGGGGAATTCCAGGCCGCCATCGACCTTTTCGGCGCCCGGCGGTGCCTCGTAGTATTCGTGCGCGTAGCGGAACGCGAAGGTGGTGTGGGTCATCAGCCACGAGACCAGCAGGGTGATCGCGACCAGCGCGACGTGCAGCCCCTTCTGCGCCGTGGGCAGATCGTGGGAGTTGGAGAATTCGCCCACGATGGCGGCGAAGCTGAAGCCGGTCGCCGCCATGGTGAGCCAGAAGATCGTCCACTCGCCCTCCCGCTGACGCTCGGCGTCGACCCGCATCCGGCTGGCGCGCTCGGTGGTGAACAGGAAGGCGGAGAGTGCCAGGAACACCACGACCCCGACATCCCAGGCGATCACCGCGCGGGTCTGCTGACCGAGCCCGCGGGGCAGGAGCGGATAGCTCACAACACCGCAGACCGCCGCCGCCAACAGCCGGCGGTGAGCCGTGATGACCCGCCGCGTCCAGCCCAGGGGGCCATGCTCGCGGAGCGGCATCGGACTCAGTCGAGGGTGGCGAGCAGCCCGGCCATGAGGCGCGTTCGGCGCGCAAGGCTGTCGATGACGATGTGTTCGTCGAGCGTGTGCGCCCCGGCCCCGGCGACGCCGAGCCCATCGAGCGTCGCGATCCCCATCGC
>DATIMU010000272.1:0-2424 GCA_035475015.1 Acetobacteraceae bacterium | reverse complement strand
CCGGGTTCGGCTTCTCGAACACGCCGGACTTCACCAGCCGCGTGCAGTGGAAGCAGGATTGGGGGCTGCTCGCGTTGCGCGGCGTGGTGCGGCCGCAGATCGAGCTCAACAACCAGGGCGCGGCGGCGGCCTCGGCGCGCTTCAACAAGTCGACCGCGGGATACGGCCTCGGCGTCACGGCGGTCGGGAAGCTGTTCGATGGCAGCCTGGTCCTGATGGCGAGCGCTAACGGCGGCAGCGGTATAGGCCGCTACCTCGACAACACCGCCGCCGGTTTCGGCGCGGTGTCGAATGCCGGTCTGCCCGGCGTGACGCCTTCCGATACGAGCCTCGATCCGGTGGCGAGCTACGGCGGCATGGTCGGGCTGCAGTATTTTTTCACACCCACCCTGCGCACCAACATGGCGCTCGGCGGCGCGCGGCTCATCATGCCGAGCTACACCACGGGGTTTGGCGGCTGCGTCGGCGCGGCCAGCCCGACGGGCTCGTGCAGCGCGGTCAACAAGTCGGAATGGGCCGGCTCGGTCAACCTGGTCTGGAGCCCGTTCAAGGCGCTCGACGTCGGCCTCGAATACCAGCACGTCGAGCGCGTCCTGCAGGGCAGCTTCTCAACCGGCGGCGGCAACGCGACGACCGGCGGCATTGCCAACCGCATCCAGCTGACCGGGATCGGCCGGTTCTGAGCCGCGGCCGGCGGGGCTACGGGCGGTGGATCTGGCCGGGACTGTTGCTGCCCGTCGATCCGCCGTCCGAACCCGCATTCTCGCTTGGGCCGCCCTTGGCGGTGCCGGAGGTGCTACCCACGCCGTTGGTGCCCATCCGGCCGTGGCCGGTGTAGTTGCTCGCCCCGGAGGTGGCATCCGGCGTGGCGTTGTCGCCCTTGTTGATCTGGCCGTGACCGCGCGGGTTCGCGCTACCAGTGCCCTGGGAGCCAGTGGGCGAGGTGGCCGTTTGCGCGAGACCGGGACCGGTAAGGGCCAGCCCGAGAACCGCCGTAGACAGGAACAGGATCTTTCGCATCGCGATCATCCCTCGATCTGTGAGATCGGCGCCCACGCGCCGGTGTGCAAAGCGCCGGTGTGATGGGGAACGCGCGAGCGCCGGAAGGTTGCCAACCGCGCCGTGCCCCCGCAGTCTGCGCCGTCTATGATCCGATATGATCCGAGGGATGGCGAACCATGAACGGTGCCGAAAGCCTGGTGCACACGCTGCTCGCGAGCGGGGTCGATACCTGCTTCTCCAATCCGGGCACCAGCGAGATGCACTTCGTCGCCGCCCTCGATCGCGTCCCCGGGATGCGCTGCGTGCTCGGCCTGTTCGAGGGCGTGGTGACGGGGGCGGCCGACGGCTACTACCGCATGGCGGAAAAGCCCGCGGCTACCCTGCTGCACTGCGGCCCCGGCCTCGCCAACGGCCTCGCGAACCTGCACAACGCGCGCCGCGCCCAGTCGGGCGTGGTCAACATCGTAGGTGACCAGGCGACCTATCACCGGCCATACGATGCGCCGCTCACCGCCGATACCGAGGGCTGGGCACGGCCGGTCTCGGGCTGGGTGCGAACCGCGATGCGGGCGGCCACGGTCGGCGCCGACGCCGCCGTCGCGGTGCAGGCGGCACGGACCTCGCCCGGCCAGATCGCCACGCTGATCCTTCCCGCCGACACCGCCTGGACCGACGGCGGCGAGCCCGGTGGTGCGCTGCCGGTGCAGCCCGCGCCGCATGTCGCGCCGAACATCGTGCAACAGATCGCCCGCGTGCTGCGCAGCGGCGAGCCCGCGCTCCTGCTGCTGGGCGGGACGGCGTTGCGGGCGGGCGCGCTCTCCTCGGCCCATCGCATCGCCGCCGCGACCGGGGCGCGGCTGATGGCGGCCGGCTCGAACGCCAGGGTCGAGCGTGGCCGTGGCCGCGTGCCGATCGACCGGGTGCCCTATCCGGTCGACCAGGCCGTGAAGGCGCTCGCCGGCATCAAGCACCTGATCCTGGTCGGAGCGGTCGATCCGGTGGGCTTCTTCGCCTATCCCGGCAAGCCGGGTCGCTTGGCGCCTCCCGACGCGGCGGTGCATGTGCTCTCCCGCGCCGAGCACGACCACGCCGAGGCGCTGGCACATCTTTGCGACATGCTGGGGGCGCCCGCCGCGGCGCTGCCGGAAGTGGCCCGCCCCGCCGGCCCGGCGCGCGGCGCCCCGACGCCCGAGGCGATCGCGCAAACCGTCGCCGCGCTGCTGCCCGAGCAGGCGATCGTGGTCGACGAGGCCGTCACCACCGGGCGCGGCTTCTTCCCGGCGACCCACGGCGCCGCACCGCACGATTGGCTGGCCCTCTGCGGCGGCGCGATCGGCGAGGGCATCCCGCTCGCGGTCGGTGCCGCGATCGGCGCGCCCGGCCGTCGCGTGGTGGCGCTGCAAGCCGACGGGTCGGGCATGT
>DATIMU010000271.1:0-5810 GCA_035475015.1 Acetobacteraceae bacterium | reverse complement strand
ACCGGGGGAGAAAGGCAAATGCACAGCTTCGCGCGCAGTTATCGACCGCTCATCATGGGGCGACGCGGGGCCGTGGGCGCCAACCACCCGCTCGCGGCACAAGCGGGGGTCGACGCGCTGCGCGCCGGCGGCAATGCGTTCGACGCCACCGTGGCGGTCGCGACCACGCTGTTCGTGGTCGAGCCGCAAATGTCGGGCCTCGGCGGCGATGCGTTCTACCACGCGCATCTCGCCGAACGCGGCGCGGCGGAGGTCTATAACGGCACCGGCCCGGCGCCGGCTTCGGCCCTGCCGGAGCGGTTCGCCGACGGGATGCCGGTGCGCGGGCCGCGCAGCGTCTCGGTGCCGGGCGCGCTCGCGGCACTCCAGGCGATGCACGCGGCGCATGGCCGGCTGCCGTGGTCGCGGCTGTTGGACGCGGCGATCGGCCACGCGCGGGACGGGTTCGCGGTCACGCACGCCTACCACTATTTCGCCGGGCTGAGCCTCGCGGTGCTCGCTCCCGACAAGCTGAGCCGCGCCGCCTTTCTCGCCGGCGCCGAGGCAGCGCCCCCGGTCGCCGGCCTGATCCGTCAGCCGGCGCTGGCGCACACGCTGGAGGAAATCGCCGCGGACGGCGCCGAGACCTTCTATCGCGGCCGCCTCGCCCGCCGCCTCGCCGCCGGAATGCGCGAAGCCGGCGTGCCGATCACCGAGGCCGACCTCGCCGCCTGCACCGCCGAGGTGCAATCGCCCATCGGCATCGCCTATCGCGGCTTCGAGGTCACCCAGACTCCGCCCAACTCGACCGGGTTCACCTTCCTGCAGATGCTGCGGACCGTGGAGCGGTTCGATCTCGCCCGGCTCGACCCGGTGCAGCTTGTGCATGTGATGGTGGAGGCGAAGAAGCTCGCCTTCCTCGACCGCGAGCGGCACGGCACCGATCCGCGCCACGGCGAGGTGCCGATCGAGCGCCTGCTGTCGGACGCCCATGCCGACGAGAGCGCCGCCCGCATCGACCCGCGCCGCGCCGCCGTGCTGCCGCTCGCCGAGCCGGAGCGGGCCGGGGACACGACCTATTTCTGTGTTGTGGACGAGAGCGGCAATGCGGTATCCGCCATCCAGAGCCTGAACTCGGCGTTCGGCTCGGGTGTCACGGCCGGTGATACCGGGGTTCTGCTCAACAACAGGATGGCCTACTGGCATTTGGCGCGGGGTCACGCCAACCGGCTGGCACCCGGCAAGCGGGTCCGCCACACGATGAATGCGCCGATCGTGCTGAACGGCGGAAAACTTTGGGGCGTGCTCGGCACGCCGGGGGCGGACAACCAGGTGCAGGTCAATCTTCAGGTGCTGACGGCGATGCTCGATCTCGGCGCCGATCCGCAGCAGGCGGTCGAGGCGCCGCGCTGGACCAGCGTGCAGCAAGGCCAGGGCGCCAACTGGCCACACGAGGGCGACGGCCGCCTCACCATCGAACCGGGTTTCGGCCCGGACGTGCTGCGCGGACTGGAGGCACTCGGGCACCGGCTCGACCGCGTGGGTCCGCTCGAAGGTCCGTGCAGCGTCCAGGCGATCCGGGTGGCGGACAACGGCGTGCGCATCGCCGGCTCGGACCCGCGACGCGATGGCTGGGCCGCCGCGTGGTGACGGTGCTCCGTCTGACCGCAACCGCCACCGGCCTCCTTACCATCCTCGCCGCCGCGCCGCCGCCGGCTCCGGTGGAGCAAGTCGCGCCCGAGGCCGCGATGTCGATCATGGGCGTCACGGTGCAAGGCCCGGCCGGCAAGGATGTCGGCCGGCTGACCGACGTGCTGGTGGGGCTGGACGGCAAGCCGGTCGCGGGCGTGATCGACTTCGGCGGGTTTCTCGGCGTCGGCAACCGCAAGGTCGCGGTGGACTGGAAATCCCTCAAATTCTCGCCGGGCGACAAGAACCATCCGATCACCCTCGAACTCGCGCCGGACCAGGTCCGCGCCGCCCCGGATTACAAGGACCAGCAGCCCGCGCCCGTGGTGAAGCCGGACGCCGCGAAGATCGAGGCCGCCAAGCCGCCCATGCCGCCGCCAGCCGCGAAGCCGCCAGCCGTGACGCCACCAGCCGCGCCCCCACCGCAGGTGGCCAAGCAGCCCCAGCCGGAGGTGGCCAAGCAGGATGCCGGCAAGCCCGCGGAGACGACCAGCCAGCCCAGCCCGCCCCAACCAGACACGACAAAGCCGGATACGACCCAGCCGGATACGACGACAAGGTCAGATGCGACGAGCTCCGGCGCGACCCAGCCGAACGCCCCCCAACCCGCCGCGACCCAGCCCGATGCAAGCAAGCCGGACGCGGAAAGGCCGAACGCAGGCAAGCCTGACGCGGTGAAGCCTGATGCGGTGAAGCCAAGCCCCTCCGGCTAGAGCGAGCCCACCCTTCATGGCCCACGCCCGCAGCGCGCGCGCGCTCGACATGGTGAATTTCTTCGTCGCCGACGTGCAGACCGGCTTCGGACCCTTCATCGCCGTCTACCTGACCGCCAACAAATGGACCGACGGCCAGATCGGGGTCGCGCTCAGCCTCGGCACCATGGCGGCGCTGATCGGACAGGTGCCGGCCGGCGCGCTGGTCGATGCGCTGCACAACAAGCGCGCGGCGGCGATGGTCGGCGTGATCGCCGTCAGCTTCAGCGCGCTGCTGTTCGCGCTGTTCCCGCTGGTCGGGCCGGTCTACCTCGCCGAATTGCTGCACGGGCTCGCCAGCTGCGTGCTCACCCCGGCCATCGCGGCGGTCAGCCTCGCCCTGGTCGGGCACGCGGCGCTGGGCGAGCGGCTCGGGCGCAACGCGCGGTTCGCCTCGGTCGGCAACGGCATCGCCGCCGGCATCATGGGGGTGATCGGCAGCGCTGTCTCGCCGGAAGCGGTCTTCTGGCTCACCGCCGCCCTGGGGGCGCCCGCCCTCGTCGCCCTCGTGATGGTCGGCCGGGTCGAGCCGGCCGAGCGGCCGCTCAAGGCGGACCCGTTCGACTGGCACGGCTTGCGCGACCTCGTCGCCGATCGGCGGGTGCTGTCATTCGGGCTCTGCGCGCTGCTGTTCCATCTGTCGAACGCCGCGATGCTACCGCTCGCGGCCGCCTCGGCGACCAAGACCGCCGGCGACCTCGCCAGCATGATCGTGGGCGCGTCGATCGTGGTGCCGCAGATCGTCGTCGCCCTGATGTCCCCCTGGGTCGGCGCACGGGCCGAGACCTGGGGCCGCCGGCCGCTGCTGGTGCTGGGCTGGTCCATGCTGGCGGTGCGCGGCGTGCTGATCGCGCTGGTGCCCAACGCCTGGCTGCTGATCGCCCTGCAGGCGCTGAGCGGCGTCAGCGGCGCCGTGTTCGGCGTGATGTTCCCGCTGATCTCGGCCGACCTCACCGTCAACAG
Source organism: Acetobacteraceae bacterium (assembly GCA_035475015.1). GTDB lineage: Bacteria > Pseudomonadota > Alphaproteobacteria > Acetobacterales > Acetobacteraceae > JAFKFI01. The sequence goes on along the minus strand of DATIMU010000271.1, from coordinate 2,427 downwards.
CGGCCGGTTCAACCTGTGCATGGGGGTGCTCGGCCTCGCGGTGTTCGTGGGCGCCTCGCTCAGCACTATGATGGCCGGGTGGGCGGCCGACCATTTCGGCGACACGGCGGCGTTCATGGCGCTTGCCGGCGCCGGCCTGCTCGGTGCGCTGGCGTGCCGCTTCGTGATGCCCGAGACCCGGATTGCCGCGCAGCCGGCCGAGAAGCCGTGCGTCCTTAAGAGGCGCCGACCGGCATCTTAGAGCGGACGCCGGCGGCTTCCCCCGCTGCTCCCTTGGCCTCGCCCCGGCCCGCCGCCGCGGCGAGAGCTCGCGGAACCCGCGTCCACGCGGCGTAGAGCGCCGGCACGAAGAACAGGGTCAGCAAGGTGGCGCTCACCAGCCCGCCCATGATGGCGATCGCCATCGGTCCCCAGAACACCGAGAAGGCCAGCGGCACCAGTGCCAGGATCGCGGCGGCGGCGGTCAGCAGGATGGGGCGGGCGCGGCGCACCGTGGCCTCGACGATCGCCTCAGCCGGCGACAGGCCGCGCCGCAGGTCCTGCTGGATCTGGTCGACCAGGATCACCGAGTTGCGCATGATGATGCCGGCCAGCGCGATGAACCCGAGCATCGCGACGAAGCCGAACGGCGCACCGGTGACGAGCAGCGCGCCCGTCACCCCGATCAGCCCGAGCGGCGCGGTGAGCAGCACCATCGCGACACGGCTGAACGATTGCAGCTGCACCATCAGCAAGGTCAGCATCACCAGCACCATCAGCGGCATGATGACGTTGATCGAGGCTTGGCCCTTGGCGCTCTCCTCGACCGCGCCGGCGGTCTCGATGTGGTAGCCGGCGGGCAGCTTGGCCTTGATCGCGGCGAGAGCGGGCAGGATCTGCGCCGTCACGTCCGGCGCCTGCATTCCGTCCGCGATGTCGCCGCGCACCGAGAGCGAGGGCGTGCGGTTCCGCCGGTAGAGGATCGGCTCCTCCAGGCCGTAGCCCACCGTGGCGATCTGCGACAGCGGCACCGTCCGGCCGTTGGGCGCGCGAATGGCGATCTGCGACAGGTTGCCGAGATCCTGGCGCTCCGCGTCCGTGGCCCGCGCGACGATCGGGATGAGGTCCGTCCCCTCCCGGTAATCCGTCACTGCGAAGCCGGTCAGCACCGTCTGAAGCGCCGCCGCGACGTCGCCGCTGGACAGGCCGAGCATCCGCGCCTTGTCCTGGTCCACCGTCACCTGCACCGATTTCGCCAGATTGCCCCAGCTGTCGTTGACGTTGCGCAGATGCGGGTTGGCGCGCATCATTTGGCGCACCTCGCGGGCGATCCGGCGCAGCTCGGCCGGATCGGGGCCGGTCACGCGGAACTGCACCGGGTAGCCGACCGGCGGGCCGAGCTCCAGCCGCGAGCTGCGGATTCGCATGTCGGCAAAGCCGCCGGCGGCGCCCTCGTCGGCCAGCTTGGTGAGCTTGGCGAGCAGCGCCTCGCGGTCCGGGATGGAGCGGGTGTTGATGACGAACTGCGCGTAATTGGCGCTCTCGAGCTGTGGCGAGAAGGCCAGGAAGAAGCGCGGCGTGCCGATCCCGGTATAGGCGGCATAGGAGGCGACCCCTTTGTCCTGCCCAACCACCGCCTCGAGCCGCGCCACCTCGGCCGCGGTGGCAGCGAACGAGCTGCCCTCGGGGAGCCGCAGGTCGATCAGCACCTCCAGCCGGTCGGAGGCCGGGAAGAATTGCTGCGGCACCCGGGTGAAGCCGAACACCGACAGCGCGAAAACCATCACGGTTCCGCCGATCACCAGCCAGCGCCACCGCACGCACCCGGCGATGACGCGGCGGAAACGGCGATACAGGCGGCCCTGGTAGACCTCGTGCTCGACGCCGGGAGACGACAGCTTGCGGGCGGGCAGCAGCGCCGCGCCGAGGAAGGGCACGAACACCACCGCGACGATCCAGGACAGCACGAGTGCCAGGCCGACCACGCGGAAGATGTCGCGGGTGTATTCGCCGGTGGAGGATTGCGCGAGACCGATCGGCAGGTAGCCCGCCGCCGTCACTAGGGTTCCGGTGAGCATCGGGAAGGCCGTGGCGGTGAAGGCGAAGCTGCCGGCGCGCATCCGGTCCCAGCCCTGCTCCAGCTTCACCAGCATGGTCTCGACGGCGATGATCGCGTCGTCCACCAGCAACCCGAGCGCGATAATCATGGCACCGAGCGAGATGCGCTGCAGGTCGATCCCCAGCAGCTTCATGCCGACCAGGGTGCCGGCCAGCACCACGGGCACGCTGATCGCGACCACCAGCCCTGTGCGCCAGCCGAGGCTGAGGAAGCTGACCAGCAGCACGATCGCCAGCGCCTCGAGGAAGCTGTCCTGGAACTCGCCCACGTCCTTGGCGACCACGTCGGGCTGGTCGTTCAGCCGTACCGCGTTCACCCCGAGCGGCAGG
>DATIMU010000270.1:0-3645 GCA_035475015.1 Acetobacteraceae bacterium | reverse complement strand
CCCGGCGTCTCGCCCGCGTCGTGCTCCTTGATGAGCAGCCAGTTCTCCGCCCGGTCCTTCGGGCGGGGCTTGAGGCGCACCAGCACGAAGCCGCCATTGAGCCGGGTCCCGTGCAGGACGAATTTCAGCTCGCCCTTGTCCAGCGCCGCCGCCGGATCGCCCTCCGCCTGGGGCTCCCAAGTGCCGCGGTCCCAGGTCTCGACGGTCCCGGCGCCGTAATGGCCTTCGGGGATCGTGCCGGCGAAATCGGCGTAGTCGAGCGGATGGTCCTCGGTGCGGACGGCGAGGCGCTTGTCGGCGGTGTCGAGCGAGGGGCCCTTCGGCACCGCCCAGCTCCACAGCACGCCGCCGTGCTCCAGGCGGAAATCCCAGTGCAGCCGTCGCGCGTCATGCTTCTGCACGACGAAAATCGGGCTGTTCCCCGCGCGGCCGGCCGCGCGCGGGGCCGGCTCGGGGGTGGCCGCGAAATCGCGGCGGGCGCGGTAGGTCCGAAGGGACGTGTCCCGCTTCTGGCGCGGCGTGGGTTCCGGCATGGCTGCGCAACGCCGCCGGGCCGAATCGGTTTCAAACCGAAGGCCCCGCGCCCCACCCAGGGTTCAGCCATCCAGGGTTCAGACGGTCTCCGGGGTAGGCACGAGTTCGGGCGGCTTGGCCTGGACCGGCCGGCCGAGATAGCTCTCCAGCACCTCGAGCGCCGGGCCGTCCTCCTTGATCTGGCCCTGCTCCATCCAGATCGCCCGCGTGCACCAGTCGCGCACCGCGGCCTCCGCGTGGGTCGACAGCACCAGGATCTCGGCGCCGCGCACCATGTCCTCGAGGCGGACGCGGGCCTTCTCGATGAAATTCGCGTCGCCCGCCAGGAACCACTCGTCCATCAGCAGGATTTGCGGCCGGATCGCCGTGGCGAGCGCGAAGGCGAGCCGAACCACCATGCCGGAGCTGTAGATGCGGACCGGCAGGTCGAGGAAGTCGCCGAGCTCCGCGAACTCGGCGACGTCCCCCTCGAGGCGGCGCAGCGCGGGCGCGGCCAACCCGTTGTACTGGCCGCGCAGCCGGATGTTCTCGCGCCCGGTCAGGTCCGGGTTCATGCCGAGATTGGGATCGAGCAGCGCGTTGAGGCTGCCCTGGACGCGCAGCCGGCCCATCACCGGCTCATAGATCCCGGCGAGCGTGCGCAGCAGCGTGGTCTTGCCCGCGCCGTTGCTGCCGACCAGGCCGAGCCGATCGCCGCTGTTGAGGGTGAACGAGATGTCGCGCAGCGCCTGCACGACCACGCGGTTGTGCGAATCCTGCCCGAGCCGGCCGGACGCGGCGGCGAACACGGTCTTCTTCAGGCTGCGATTGGTGCCGTGATACAGCGGAAAGAACACCGAGACGCCGGAGACGTCGATGCGCGCCGTGCTGCCCATCGTCATACCCAGCCCCACCTAGACCCAGAACGCCAGCCGTCCGCGCACCCGCACGAACAGCAGCCAGGAAATCACGCACAGCAACAAGCTGTAGAGAATGGCGCTGGCGAAGGTATATTTCGTCGGCATCTCGCCCAACAACGGACCGCGCACGATTTCGAGCAGGGAATAGAACGGGTTGAGCGGCAGCGTCCATGACTTGCTGGCGAGCAGCTCGGGCTTCCAGATGATTGGGCTCATGAAGAAGGCGAGCTGCATGATGCTGCCGACGATCGGCGGAATGTCGCGAAAGCGCGAACAGAACGCCCCGAGCAGCACGATCACCGCGATTGCGTCCACCGCCCACAGCAGCAACGCTGGAAGCACCAGGACCGCGACCTTCCCCGGCCACATCCAGAAGATCGCGAACACGCCGACGATGACGATGATGTTGTGCGCCAGCACCAGCACGTTGCGCACAGCGACGCGAATTGCGTAGAGCACATACGGCATCCGCATCGAGCGGATCATCGCTTCCGATTCGGTGAAGCAGGTGCATCCGTCGGTGACGAGCGCCGAGAAGAAATTCCACAACACGAGCGACAGCGCGAGGAAGGGCAGGTAGCTGCGCAGCTCGATCTTGAACAGCGTCGAGTACAGCAAGCCCAGGGCGCCGACCATGACGGCGGTCGACAGGGTCAGCCAGAACGGCCCGAGCACCGATCCGCGATAGCGCAGGCGGATGTCGAGCCAGCCCAGCACGGCGCCGAGACGGAACAGCCGGAAGCCGTCGACGATGTCCTGGACCGCCATCCGGGTGCGGATGCCGGCCGACATGTCGGAGGTGAGCTCGAGCACGGCGTTGCGAGCGAGCGGGTCCGGGCGGGTCTGTGCGAGAAGGGTCATTGGCGCCGGGGCGATAGCCGATCCGCCCCAAAGCTGCAACCACAAGCCGCGCGCGACGGCGGCATATTGCAGCCCATCGTAACGTGCCCTTCCGGCGCAAGATCGTGTTGCAGCGAACAGCGCTTTGCGATAATGGCTTAGGGGCAGTTCCTGACTATCTACCTGAGCGACGGCCGCCCGGTCGTCGTGCCCTCCGGCCATTTTCTCCCGGCCGCGCCACGACGGAGGTTCATAACGGATGACCCGTGCGCCCTTGCTTGCTGCCCTCAAGATGGTCAGCAATCCTGCCCTATTTCGGACGCTTGGCTGCCTGGCGGTGCTTGCCGCCCTGGCCGCCTGCTCCGGCCAGGCGCCCAGGGTCGACCAGAGTCAGGAGGCGGTCCGCTATCAGGCGCGCGCCCGCGGCAACTACCATCCGCCAGGCCCGCCGGATGACCCGTGGCGGCCGTACATCACCGAGGCATCGCGCAAATTCGACGTGCCGGAGCGCTGGGTGCGCGAGGTCATGCGGGTCGAGTCGGGGGGCCAGATGTATCAGAACGGCTCGCTCATCACCTCCCACGCCGGCGCGATGGGGCTGATGCAGGTGATGCCGGAGACCTATGACGAGCTGCGCGCCCGCTACGATCTGTCGGACGACGCCTACGATCCGCACAACAACATCCTCGCCGGCACCGCCTATCTGCGGGAGATGTACGACATCTACGGCTCGCCGGGCTTCCTGGCGGCGTACAACGCCGGGCCGAAGCGACTCGACGACTATCTGGCCAACGTGCGGCCGCTGCCCGACGAAACCCGGCGCTACGTCGCGATGATCGGCCCCTACATCATGGACAGCGCGCCGGTGAACCGCTCGGCCGCCGAGCAGTATGCGATGAACGTGCTGCCGACCGATATTCCCCCCGGCTTGCGCTATGGCGGCCGGACCATCCAGCTGGCGCAGGCACGGCCGACATCGGGCCGGGCGCCGCGCGGGTCCGTCCGGTCGACCCAACTCGCCGAGTCGTCGCGCCCGCCGGTTCGGCTGGCGGCCGGGACCGAGGCGCCGCCGCCGCCACCACCCCCGCCCGGCAAGCATCGCGGCGGCTTCAACCTGATCCAGCCTGCGATGGCCGAGGGCATCCCGACGCACCGCGGCGGCTCGCCGGCCGGCGGCTGGGCGGTGCAGGTCGGCGCCTTCACCAGCGCGGGCCAAGCGCACGCGGCGGCGGGCACGGCCAAGGAGAAGGCATCGCTCGGCGGGGCGCACTCGACGGTGGCGAGCGTCCGCCAGGGCCACGGGACGCTGTATCGCGCCCGGCTGATCGGACTGTCGCGCGACTCGGCGGTCGAGGCCTGCCAGAAGCTCAGC
>DATIMU010000269.1:0-18125 GCA_035475015.1 Acetobacteraceae bacterium | reverse complement strand
ATCACCACGATCTCGGCGATGAGATAGCTGGTCTGCACCCAGGCGGTCTCGTCGGCGCCAGCGGACAGGCCGCCGCCGATGTCGCGCAGCGAGGCGGAGACGATCTGAATGTCCAGCGTGGCGATAAAGAAGCCGATGCACATGGTGGCGAAGGCGAACACCTTCGTCGTCATGGGCAACTCACCCGGCGCCACCTCCGACGGCGCCGGGCGGCTCGCGAGCGTGGCGCTCATCGGGATGACTCGGGCCGCTCGTCCACGTCGGCGGTGACCGAGAGGCCGGGGCGCAGGGCGCCGAGGCGCGCGGCGTCGCCGTCGAGGCGGATGCGGACGGGGACGCGCTGCACGATCTTGGTGAAATTGCCGGTGGCGTTCTCCGGCGGCAGCACGCTGAACTCGGCTCCCGTCGCGGGCGCGAGGCTGGCGACATGGCCGTGGAACACCTGGCCGGGCAGCACGTCGGCGGCGATGGTCGCCGGCAGGCCGGGGTGCAGCCGGGCGAGCTGGTTCTCCTTGAAGTTGGCGTCGACCCACAGGCCGTCGGCGGGAACGATCGAGAGAAGCTGCGCGCCCACCGTGGCAAAGGCGCCGGTCCGCGCGCTGCGATTGCCCACCGTGCCGTCGATCGGCGCGCGCAACTCGGTGTAGCCGAGGTTGAGCCGGGCGGTGCCGCGATCGGCGATGGCGCCGGCCAGATCGGCGGCGGTCTGCTGCTTCTGGGTGTCGATCACGTCGAGCCGGCGCCGCGCGGCCTCCAGGGCGGCGCGCGCCCGCTGGTCGGCGGCGAGCGCCTTCTTGTAATCGGCGTCCGCCTGCTGGTAGCGCTGCGCCGAGGCGAACTGGTCGCGGGCGAGCGCACGGTAGCGGTCGAAATCGTACCGGGTGCGGTCGATCTCCGCGCCGGTCGCGGCGAGCTCGGCCTCCGCCTGCGCGACCATCGCCTCCTGCAGGAGCCGGTTGGCGTCGAGATTGGCAAGCGTCGCCTGCTGGCCCGCGACGGCCGCCTCAGCCTTGGCCAGCGCCGCCCGGTAGTCCCGGTCGTCGAGCTTGACCAAGAGATCGCCGGCATGGACGGCCTGATTGTCGGTGACCGCCACGGTGGCGATGAGGCCGGCGACCTTGGGCGCGATCACCGTCACGTCGCCGCCCACATAGGCGTCGTCCGTGCTCTCGATGAAGCGTCCCTCGGTCCACCAATCATAGCCGTACCATGCGGCGCCGAGCCCCACCACGAGCGCGGCGGCAGCCAATCCAAGCTGCTTGCGGGACCGCCTGCGCTGGCGGGCCGGCGGCGGCGCCAGCAGATCCCGCCCGGTGATTGCCGGTGCGGCCGCGCCCATCGTCCGCTGGCTCATGGCGCGCTCCCGTGGCTGGACCGGCGAGCGGCATATCGCCGCCTGGTGAATTCGTCGGCGGCGGGCCCGGGGGCGGAGCGGAAGGCCGGCTCGGCGAGCGGGCGGCCGGTGTTGCGGTCGACCAGCATCGGCTCGGCGGGAACGCCGGTGGCGGCGTCGACCACCATGACGGCGGCGCCCTCGGGGGCGAAGTGCTTGTTGCCCCAGGCGAGCAGCGCCCACAGCACCGGGCGGAAGTCGCGCCCGCGCGCGGTCAGCAGATACTCGTCGCGCGGCGGCCGCTCGCTGTAGCGGTGCCGCTCCAGCAGGCCCGCCTCGACCAGGGCGTTGAGACGCCGGGTCAGCATGTTGGGCGCGATGTCGAGGCTCTTCTGGAACTGGTCGAACCGCGTCAGCCCGTGAAAGGCATCGCGCAGGATCAGGATGCTCCACCACTCCCCCACCCGCTCCAGGCTGCGGGCGATCGGACATTGCATCGGGGCGAAACTCTTGCGTCGCATGGCGAATCGTCCCTCTTGCTTCCAGGATGCAAGCCACATATGCCTATGACTTCTATCATGCAAGCTACGTGAGAGGATCGTGATCGTGAGGGAGTGGACCGACGGGATGGATGCCGGCATCCATGAGGCGGATCGGCGGCTGTACCTGGAGGATCTTCGGGTGGGGCAGCGTTTCGCGAGCAGCACTCTTGCGGTCGACGCGGACCAGATCGTCGCCTTCGCGACCGCTTTTGATCCGCAGCCGTTCCACCTCGACGACGCGGCGGCGCGGGAAAGCCTGTTCGGCGGTCTCGCGGCGAGCGGCTGGCACACCGCGGCGCTCACCATGCGCCTGCAGCTGGCGGGCGGCCTGCCGATCGCCGGCGGGATCATTGGCGCGGGCGGCGAGATCGCCTGGCCACGGCCGACCCGCCCGGGCGACATCCTGCGGGTGGAAAGCGAGGTGCTGGAAATCAGGCCGTCACGATCGCGCCCCGACCGCGGCATGGTCACGGTGCGCAGCGAGACGCGCAATCAACGCGGCGAGATTGTACAGGTGCTGACGGCGAAGATCGTCGTGCCGCGTCGTTCCACGGCTAAGATCGGCTGAGCTTGTCGACCGTCAGCGGGTCTGGCGTGCCGTCGAAATACTTGTCCAGCGCCTCGCGGAATACCGACACGCCGGGCCGCGCGGACGCGAACAAGGTCATGGACGAGCGGAACTTCAGATCATCCGGGCTGCCGAAGATCTGATGGACCGAGCGGCCCTCAGTCTTGTTCACCAGATCGGTACACCCGACCAACCTTCGCCCCAGCACCGGGTGCTCGAGGTAGGCCTTGGCCTCGGCGAGCGAGCCTATCGCGTAGTGGCGAGCCAAGGCGCTGTGGCCGAGACCCGCCAGCTGCGGAAACACGAACCACATCCAATGGCTGGCTTTGCGGCCCTCGCCGAGTTCGCGGAGAACCTGGCCCATGACCGGGGCTTGGGCCTGCACGAACCGGTCGAGATCAAATGCGTCTGACATCGCTCGCCTCGCTTCGTGCCCAGGAATTCTGCATTCAGCACCTCGGCGATCCTATTCCACAAATCCCATCCGTCTGAATATCGTTGAATGTAAGGCGTTTTGACCTTACATAAGGGCTGTAATGTAAGGCAGTGCCATGAGCACGCTCACCGTCACCGCAAAAGGGCAGGTCACGCTCCGAAAGGATCTCCTGAAGCATCTGGGCGTCCATCCCGGGGAGAAAATCACCGTGGACAAGCTTCCCGACGGCCGGATCGAGGTCAGGGCCGCGCGGCCGACAGGCAAGATCTCGGACGTATTCGATTTCCTGAAGAGGGAGGATGGTCCGTCCTTGTCGATCGAGGAAATGAACGAAATCGCCGCGCGGGGTTGGGCCGGCCGGCGGTGAAGATTACGGCCGACACCAATGTGCTCGTTCGAGCCATTACCGGTGACGATGAGCACCAGAGCAAAATCGCTCAGAACGAGTTGGCGAGGGCGAACGTCGTCGCGCTCGCGTTACCGGCGCTCTGCGAACTCGTCTGGGTGTTGTCGCAGGGTTACAAAGTCCCTTCGGCCGCGATCGCCGAAGCGATCCGACGCTTGACGGCCAGCGCGAATGTCGTGGTCAACCGGCCCGCGACCGATGCTGGATTGGCTCTGCTGGATGCAGGCGGTGACTTTGCCGATGGCGCGATCGCCTATGAGGGAAGCTGGCTCGGCGCCGATACGTTTATCTCTTTCGACAAGAAGGCCGTGAAGCTGATGGGGGCTCGGGGCGAGTCAGTTCGGCTGTTATCGTAGGAGGTCCGTGCGGTCGAGGAGGCTCCGCGAAAATCTGGCGCGCCCTGCTGGATTCGAACCAGCGACCTACGGATTAGAAGTCCGTTGCTCTATCCAACTGAGCTAAGGGCGCGTGCCGATCGAGTTCCTATCGCGGATCAGTGGGTCCAGTTCTCCATGCGCCCGAAGCGGAAATTGTCGGCGTAGGCCTTGGGCTTGAACTCGCGTGTCTGCGGCAGCGCGAGATCGTAGGCGAGGCCCTCCTTCTCGGCGTAGGCGACCGCCTCCTCCCGCGTGGCGAAGCGCAGGATCACCTGGGCCTGGGTATCGGCGCTGCCGATCCAGCCCATCAGCGGGTCGGGGCGGCGGGGGCCGGCGGGCTCGAATTCCAGCACCCATTCCTCCGTCGCGGCCCAGCCGGATTGCATGGCGTTCTTCGGCGGCTGATAGATCCGGGCGCGCATACGGAAATCCCTCGCTCTCACTGGTCGGGGCGGCCGGATTCGAACCGGCGGCCTCGTGTACCCAAAACACGCGCGCTAACCAGGCTGCGCCACGCCCCGACGCGCGGAACCTATTGGCCCCCCCTCGGCAAAGCAAGAACCAGCGAAGCAAGCACTCAGCCGCCCGCCGCGCGCCGGCCGGAGGCGCAGCCGAGCGACCAGTCGCGCGCGTTGGCGACGGCCCGGTCGGGCGTGTCGCACGATGCCGCCGATCCCTTGGCGCGGCCGAACTCGAAGCCGCGCGTCCAGTCCGATTTTCCTCCCACGCCCGACGCCGGGCCCGCGACCCGTGCCGAGCCCGCGCGCTGGCCCGACGCGCAGCCCAGGGAATAATCCGCCTGGTTGGCGATCCCCGGCGGCGGCGCGCAGTCGCCCCCCTCGCCCACCGCCTGGCCACGCTCGAAGCCGCGCGTCCAATCCGATTTTTCTCCCGCGCCCGACCCCGGCAGCACGCGGCCGCTGGCGGCGGCGCGCGTCGGCGCGATGCGTACGCCCATCTGCTCGAGTTCGCCGCGCGTGAGCCAGGCCATCTGCCCCGGCGCCGTCGTCACCATGCGGCCGGTGATGGCGGCGGGGACGCCGTATTGTGCGGCCTCGCGCGCCATCAGTGTGGTGACGCCGAGCGTGTCCATCGTCTCGTTGCCGCCGGAGACCGAGGCGCTGTGCACGCCGATCATCGCACCGGGTTCGGCCACCTTGTCGCGCCCGGCCGCGAACAGCATGAAGCAGGCCGAGGCGCAGACCGCGTGGTCCGGCACCACCACGGGCACGCGCAGCGCGCGGATCGCGCGGGCCATGTCGCGCGCCTCCAGCACGCTGCCGCCCGGGCTGTTCAGCAGCACGGCGGAAAATTTTGCCCCGCGCAGCGCCTGCGCCAGCCGGGCGGCGTCGCCCGGCACGATGCGGCCTTGCAGCAATAGCGCCGGGACGTCGCCGCCTGTCACCGGAATGCGCTGCACCGTCATCGCCCCGGCGGGTGCCACGATCAGGCAGCAGGCGAGCACCAGCACCGCCGCCCGGCGCAATAAATTAGAGCGTGATTGCATCAAGTTGGCCCGTTCCGTCATCGCGAGGAGCCCTTGCGACGAAGCCATCCATGCCGCCCGCGCGATGGATTGCCGCGCTTCGCTCGCAATGACAGCCACGCCGCAAGAGCGGCTCGCGATGACGGATGTGACCACGGCGGCTCAATGTGAAGCGATCACGGCCTAACCGGCGTTGCCAAAGATGCGCTGCTTCACCTTGTCGCCGACGCGGATATCGAGCTTCGCCGTGGTGCCGGCGGCGAGTTCCAGCGTGGCGCGCACCGGGCCGTGGCTGTCGACCTCGGCGAGGCTCTGCGGCACGGTGTTCTCGGCGATCGAGTCGATCGTGCCGTCGGGCTTGATGAACACCATGTCGAGCGACGCCAGGGTGTTGCACATCCACATGCGCGACTGCTGCACGGTCGGCCAGTTGAACAGCATCCCGCCGTCGGCGGCCACGCTCGGGCGCGACATCAGCCCAACCTCCTGCTGCGCCGGCGACAACGCCATCTCCACCTCGAAGCGATGCTGCTTGCCGTCGCGCGTGACGATCACCAGCGGCTCCTTCGGCAGCGGCGGCTGCGGGGCATGGAGCGACGCGGGGGAGGCGCAGCCCTGGGCGGCGGCGGGGGTCGCGCCGAGGGCCGCGCCGAGGACCGCCAGCGGCAGGAGAAGCAGGCGTCGGTTCATGCCGGGAGGGTCTCCGTCAGGGCGAGTTCGGCGAGGCGTTTGACCGGCGCGCGCACCGGGCCCTCGCGGGGCGGATCGCGCAAGGTGGTGGACCAATGCGCCGGCGGATTGCGGCCGGCGGCACGATCGAAGCGCAAGCCGCGCAGCACCGCCTCGGCCGCCGGCGGCAGGGGGTCGGGGACGGAGAAACCATTCAGCGTGGCCCAGATGCCGGCCCAGCAGCGGCCGACGGTCCACGGATTGTAGCCGCCGCCACCGAGCACCACCAGCCGGGGAGCGAGGCCGCGCATCGCTCGCGCCACCGCCCAGTGCGCGTTGTTGGACAGCGAGAGTTTTGCCAGCGGGTCCTCCTCCAGCGCGTCGGCGCCGCACTGCAGCATGATGGCTTGCGGCCGGCGCGTGCGGACCAACGGCAGGATGGCGTGGCGCATCAACCAGTCGAGCTCGCTGTCGTTGCAGCCGGGCGGCACCGGGAAATTGCGCGCAGCACCCCCCGCGCGGTCCTCGGCGGCGCCGGTGAACGGCCAGCGCCCGTCTTCGTGGACGCTGATGGTGAACACGCGCGGATCGTCGTGGAAGGCGTCCTGCACGCCGTCGCCGTGATGCGCGTCGATGTCCAGATAGACGATGTTGTCGAGCCCGGCGTCGAGCCAGGCATAGAGGCCGAGCACGGGATCGTTGATGAAGCAGAAGCCTGCGGCACGGTCCCGGCGGCCATGATGCGTGCCGCCGCCGGGGCAATGCACCACGCCGCCGTCGCGGGTGAGGCGGGCGGCCAGGATCACGCCGCCGGCGGAAATCGCGGGGCGACGGAACATTTCCCGGTAGATCGGATTGCCCTCGACGCCGATGCGGAACCGGGCGCGGTCCTCGGGCGAGGCGGACTGGGTTGCCTCGGCACGGCGCAGGGCAGCGACGTAGGCCGGGTCGTGGAAACGGGCGAGTTCCGCGTCCGTCGCGATCGGCGCCTCGACGAACCGCGCGTCGGGCAGCCAGCCGAGCGCGCGGCAGAGATCGGTGCAGGTGGAGACGCGCGGAATGGCCAGCGGATGCTTCGGACCGTAGCTCGAATTGCGATATATCTCGCTGCCAACGTAGACGGGCGAGACGCGCGGATCGGACACCATCGCGCTAGCAAGTGGGCGAAACTTCCAGGGACGCAAGGATGGCGTTGCCCACATGACGGTACTCGTATCAGGATAGCGACAACGCTTGCGCGACAGACGAGCGACGGAGGAACTGGGATGACGGCCAGCAGCATTGCAGGCGTCGGATTGGCGCCTGGCGTTCTCGATCGCGATCGCATCGTCGCGGAACCGGGCTTCAACCGATGGCTGGTGCCGCCGGCCGCGCTGGCGATCCATCTGTGCATCGGCATGGCATACGGCTTCAGCGTGTTCTGGCTGCCGCTGTCGCGGGCGCTCGGGGTAGAGAAGCCGGTGGTCTGCCCCGGGCTGTCCCTAGTCTCGGCGCTGTTCACCACCACCTGCGATTGGCCGATCGCCGACCTCGGCTGGATGTTCACCCTGTTCTTCGTGTTCCTCGGCGCCGCCGCGGCACTTTGGGGCGGCTGGCTGGAGCGCGCGGGGCCGCGCAAGGCGGGCGTCGTCGCCGCGATCTGCTGGTGCGGCGGCCTGTTGATCTCGGCGTTCGGCATCTGGGTGCATCAGCTCTGGCTGATGTGGCTGGGCTCAGGGGTCATCGGCGGCGTCGGGCTCGGGCTCGGCTACATCTCGCCGGTCTCGACCCTGATAAAATGGTTCCCCGACCGGCGTGGCATGGCCACCGGCATGGCGATCATGGGCTTCGGTGGCGGCGCGATGATCGGCGCGCCGCTCGCCAACCACCTCATCACCGTGTTCCACGGCCCGAGCCAGGTCGGCGTCTGGCAGACCTTCGTGGCGCTGGCGGTGATCTATTTCGTGTTCATGCTGGCCGGCGCGTTCGGCTACCGGGTGCCGCCCGAGGGCTGGCAGCCGGAGGGCTGGACGCCGCCCGACGCCAAGCGCGCGATGATTGCCCATGGCAACGTCGCCCTCGAGGACGCGCACCGGACGCCGCAATTCTGGCTGATCTGGGCGGTGCTGACCCTGAACGTGAGCGCCGGCATCGGCGTGATCGGCATGGCCTCGCCGATGCTGCAGGAGATTTTCGGCGGCAAGCTGGTCGGCCACCCCGAGATCGGCTTCACCCAGCTCGATCCCGGCCAGCGAGTCGCGGTCGCGGCGATCGCCGCCGGTTTCACTGGCTTGCTCTCGCTGTTCAATATCGGCGGGCGGTTCTTCTGGGCGTCGCTGTCGGACGGGATCGGCCGCAAGACGACCTACGCCTGCTTCTTCCTCATCGGCATCGTGCTCTACGCCGGCGCCCCCTGGGCCGCGCATCTCGGCAGCCGGGCGCTGTTCGTCGCCATGATCTGCGTGATCCTGTCGATGTATGGCGGCAGCTTCTCGACCGTGCCGGCCTATCTCGCCGACATCTTCGGCACCCGCTACGTCGGCGCGATCCACGGCAGGCTGCTGACGGCATGGTCCACCGCCGGGATCATCGGCCCGGTGATCGTCAACTATATCCGCCAAGGCGAGATCGCCGCCGGCGTGCCGCGCGACCAGATCTACGATGTCACGCTCTACATTTTGGCCGGGCTGCTGGTGCTGGGCTTCATCGCCAACCTGCTGGTCCGTCCCCTGCCCCCGCGCTGGTTCATGGCGGAGGAGGCGATCCCCGCGCCCGTGGCAGCCGCGCCGACCCGCGCATCGAGGGTCGGCAGCGGCGGGCTGAGTGCGGTCGCGGTGCTCGCCTGGCTCGCCGTGGGCATCCCGATCGCCTGGGGCGCCTGGGTGGCTCTGTCGAGCGCGTTCGTGTTGTTCCGGTAGGTTCAGCGCTGCGGCATCGCCTCGGGGACAATCGTGGTGACGATGGAGGCGTCCAGCGCCTCGTAGTCGTGATAACCGATTGCGGCGTAGAGCTCGGCGCGGGTCTGCATCCGGTCGACCATCGTGTGCGTGCCGCCGTCGCGGCGGAGGGCGCGGTAGAGCTCCTCCTGCGCCTTGTTGGCGACGCGCAGGCTGCTGACCGGCCAGATCACCATGCGATAGCCCATCGCCTCGAATTCGCTCGCGGTGAAGAAGGGCGTGCGGCCGAACTCGGTCATGTTGGCGAGCAACGGGACGCCCTTCATGCGCGCGGCGAACTCGCGGAACATCTCCGCCGTGACCAGCGCCTCCGGGAAGATCGCGTCGGCGCCGGCCTGCATGTAGAGCTTGGCGCGGGCGACCGCGCCGTCGATCCCCTCGCTGGCGGCGGCATCGGTGCGGGCCACGACAAAAAGGTGGCGGCGGGCCTTGGCGGCGGCGGCGATCTTGGCCGCCATGTCCTGCGCGTCGGCGAGCTTCTTGTCGTTGAGGTGGCCGCACTTCTTGGGCAGCAACTGGTCCTCGATATGCACCGCCCCGGCGCCCGCATCCTCGAAGGAGCGCACCATGTGCATCACGTTGAGCGCCTCGCCGTAGCCGGTGTCGCCATCAACCAGCAGCGGCAGGCCCGTCGCGCGGGTGATCTGGCGGATGAAGAAGCACACCTCGTCGACGGTAATCATGCCGAGATCGGGAATGCCCATCGAGGCGGTCATCGCCGCCCCGGAGAGGTACAGCGCCTCGAACCCGGCGGCCCTCGCCTGCAGCGCCGCCATGCCGTTATGCGCGCCGGGCATTTGCAAAATGCCGGGACGCGCCAGGAGCGAGCGGAACCGCTCGCCGGCCGGAGCGGCGGGAATGTCGGCGGCAACCAGGTAGGTCATGCTCGGGGCTCCGCAATTGCTTTCCGGTGCGGCATAGCGGAAGCCGGCCGCTACCGGAAGAACACCCAGCTCAGCAGCAGAAACCCGGGCAGCAGCAACATTCCCGAGAGCAGCATGTAGCCGAAGAAGCCCGGCATCCGCACGCCGCGGTGCGAGGCGATGGCGCGCAGCATCATGTTCGGCGCGTTGCCGATATAGGTGAGCGCGCCGAAGAACACGGCGCCGGCCGAGATCGCGGTCAGGATGTGATTCAGCGGCCCGGTCAGATGCACCGGATCGCCGCCCGCGAGCCCGAAGAAGACCAGATAGGTCGGCGCGTTGTCGAGGAAGGCGGACAACAGGCCGGTGAGCCAGAAATAGGCCAGCGGCACGGGCTGCCCGGCGCTATCGGCGGTGAACCGCAGCATTGGCGCGAGCGGCCCGTCGAGCCCGGCCTCCAGCATCGCCAGCACCGGGCCGATGGTGATGAAGATCGCGGCGAACAGGGTCGCGACTTCCGCCATCGGATGCCAGGAGAACATGTTGCCCTGGCGCACCGCTCGGGGCGTGACCGCGATCGAGACGAGCGTTACCGCGAGGAACACGGCATCGCCGGTCAGCCGAGCGATCCCGACGGTCTGGCCGAACAGCGCGATCTCGCCGGGCCGCCAGATCCCAGTCAGCAGCACGGTCGCGATGATGACGCCGATCAGCACGATGTTGGGCCAGCCCCGGAGGTGGAAGCGCTCGCGCGAGGCGGGGGGCGGATCGGCGGCGGCCATCCGCCGGTCCAGCCAGAAGAAAGCGATCAGCAGGGGCACCGCGAGCACGAGCAAGGGCGCCGTGAGATGCGCCACCGGCCAAAAGAACGGCACGCCATGCAGGAAGCCGATATAGAGCGGCGGATCGCCGAGCGGCGTCGTCGCCCCGCCGGCATTGGCCACCAGCGCGATGAAGAACACGACCAGGTGCGTCTTGCGCGTGCGGTGGGCATTGCCGGCCAGCAATGGGTGGATCAGCACCATGGCCGCGCCGGTGGTGCCCATCAGCCCGGCGAGCACCGTGCCGACCGCCAGCAGCCCGGTGTTGCCGGCTGGCGACCCGATAGGGCCGCCGCGGACCAATATGCCGCCCGCGGCGGTGTAGAGCGCGAGCAGGAGGGTCACGAATGGCAGGTATTCGATCAGGATCGCGTGCCAGGCCGACTCGGCCGCCGCGCCGGCGCCGGACACAAACCCGAGCGGCACCAGCAGCGCCGCACTCCAGGCCAGCGCCACCGACCCCATCCGCCGATGCCAGAAGCGCGGCACGAAGATCGGCAACAGCGCGATCGACAGCAGCACGCCGACGAACGGCAGGCTCCAGAGTGGGCCGGGCACCGGGCCGGCGGAGGCGGCCCAGGCCGGAGCCGGCGCCAGCAGGGCGGAACCCAGGGCGAGGCCGCGCATTGCTGTTATGGTCCGCCGCATCGCGCCGGGCCATCGGAGGTGGCTTGGTTGCATGGCCCGGACCCTGCAAGTAACGTCCGCCGCGCGCAACGGAGAACAGGCTTCATGGATATGACCGGCGAGCGGCGCATTCCGGCGCCGCGCGAGAGGGTCTGGAACGCCCTGAACGACCCCGAGGTTCTGAAAAGCTGCATCCCAGGGTGCGAGTCGCTCGAAAAGACCTCGGAAAACGAGATGAAGGCGACCGCCTCGGTCAAGATCGGGCCGATCGCCGCCCGCTTCAATGGAAAGGTCCAGCTCGCCGACCTCGACCCGCCCAACGGCTATACCATCAGCGGCGAGGGCCAGGGTGGCGTCGCCGGCTTCGCCAAGGGCGGCGCCAAGGTCAATCTCGCCGACGACGCGGGTGCGACCCTGCTCAGCTACGCGGTGCAGGCGCAGGTCGGCGGCAAGATCGCCCAGCTCGGGGCACGGCTGATCGACGCCACCGCCAAATCGATGGCCGACCAGTTCTTCGACCGTTTCACGGCCCGCCTCACGCTCGGGGAAGTCACGCCGCCGGTGGCGCCGATGGTGGCCCAGGAGGCACCCCGCCCTACCCCGCCACCGCCGGCCTCGATCAGCCCGATGTCGCTGATCCCGCGCGAGCCGTTCGGGCTGCCGATCGTCGCCTGGGTCGGGCTGGCGATCTTCATCTTCATCCTGGTCCTGCTGTTCGGAACCTCGCTGTAGTGCCGGAGCTGCCTACCTCGCCCGCGGCGAAGCTGCCTTCCACGGTCGAGCAGACCTCGGAACTGCTCGCCGGCCAGGGCTACATCGCCGACCGTGAGCTGGCGACGACGGTGCATCTCGCGCTGTCGATGGGCCGGCCGCTGCTGCTCGAGGGCGAGCCCGGCACCGGCAAGACCGAGATCGCCAAGGTACTGGCCTCGGGCCTGACGCGGCGGCTAGTGCGGCTGCAATGCTATGACGGCATGGACCTGTCGGCGGCGGCTTACGAGTGGGACCACGCCCGCCAGCTCATGGCGATCCGGCTCGCCGAGGCGGCGGGCGAGACCGACCGGGACGTGCTGGCGCAGGACATCTATGGCCGAGAGTTCCTGCAGACCCGCCCGCTGCTGTCGGCGATCGACCCCGATCAGCTGCCCGCCGTGCTGCTGATCGACGAGCTCGACCGGGCGGACGAGCCGTTCGAGGCTTTCTTGCTGGAGGTGCTGGCCGATTTCCAGCTCACCGTGCCCGAATACGGCACGATCCGTGCCAAGACCCGGCCGGTGGTGGTGCTGACCTCGAACCGCACGCGCGAGGTGCACGACGCGATCCGGCGACGCTGCTTGTATCATTGGGTGGACTACCCGAACATGGCGCGCGAGCGGGCCATCCTTGCCGTCAAGGCGCCGGGAGTTCCCGAAACGCTATCGGCGCAGGTCGTCGCCTTCGTGCAGCGCCTGCGCACGGCGGACATCTTCAAGCTGCCCGGCGTGGCCGAGACCATCGACTGGGCGAACGCGCTCAACTACCTGAACGAGCACGAACTCACGCCGGAGACGGTGAACGAGACCTTGGGCGTATTGCTGAAATATCAGGACGATATCGCCAAGATCCGCGGCGCCGAGGCAGCCCGCCTGGTGTCGGAGGCCGCCGCCGACGCGGCTTGAGCACCCTCACCCCGGCCCTCTCCCAGAGGGAGAGGGAGAAGAAAGCCCTCTCCTCGGGGAGAGGGTTGGGTGAGGGAGACGCCGGCCGGGTAAAGCGAGCGGCACATGGACCGGCCGCGATCCCGCTCCTACTATTCCGGGATGGATAGCGAGGGTCGCATGGGCAGCCTCTACCGCCAAGATGTTTACCTTTGGAGCCGGGAACAATCCGCGGCCCTCCGTAAGGCTGCGAGCGCGGGATCAAACCTGCCCATCGACTGGGAAAATGTCGCCGAGGAGATCGAGAGCGTGGGCAATTCGGAGCGGCTCGCGCTCAGCAGCCATATCGTACGGATTATCGAGCACCTGATGAAGCTGGACGCCTCGCCGGCGCACGATCCGCGACGCGGTTGGATCAGCACGATCATCGACGCACAACGCGAGATCGAGGACGTTCTCGAAAGCAGTCCCAGCCTGCGCCGGGAGGTACCAGCGATCATCGCGAAGCAGATGCCACGAGCCCGGAAGTCGGTTGGGATCAAGCTCAAGCTTTATGAGGAAACCCCTACTGTCGATGTGGAAGCGCTGAGTTATTCCGAAGAGCAGGTTCTGGGCTGGCATCCCGAGCGCTGATCCATGCCTTCAACCTTGGCCGCCAACGTGATGCACTTCGCTCGGCTGCTGCGCCGTGCCGGGCTGCCGGTCGGGCCGTCGGAGTCGATCGCCGCGCTGCGGGCGCTCTCGCTGATCGATCTCGGCGACAAGGCGCAGGCGCGCACCGCGCTACGGGCGGCGATGATCCACCGGCATGAGCATCAGGAGGTGTTCGACCAGGCGTTCGCCCTGTTCTGGCGCGATCCGACGGCGGCGCGGCAGGCGGCCATCATGGGGCTCATGGAGGCACGCAAGGAGAAAAAGCCGGAGCGCGCGCCGCCGACCGCGCGGCGGGTCGCGGAGGCCTTCGCCCAGCCGCGCGACACCCGCCCGAAACCGCGCGACGAGCCGCCACTGACTGACGCGGTGCTCACCGTCAGCGACCGCGAGCAGTTGCAGCGGATGGATTTCGAGGCGATGGGCGCCGCCGAGATCGCCAACGCCAAGGCGGAAATCCGCAAGCTGGTGCTGCCGCTCGATCTGCGCCCAACCCGCCGGCTGCGCCCTGATCCGCTCGGCCCGCGCGTCGACCTGCGCCGCACCATCCGGGAGAACCGCCGGCAGGGCGGCGAAATCCTCAGCATCGCCCGCTCGCGCCGGCAGAGGCGGCCGCCGCCGCTCGTGGTGCTCTGCGACATCTCCGGCTCGATGTCCCGCTATGCACAGATATTGCTGCATTTTCTCCATGCGGTGACGAACGAGCGCGAGCGGGTCAGCGTGTTCCTGTTCGGCACAAGGCTGACCAACATCACCCGTCAGCTGCGCCACCGAGACCCCGAGGTCGCGTTTCAGATGGTCGCGCATATCGTGCCCGACTGGTCCGGCGGCACGCGCATCGGCGAGGCATTGGAGCGCTTCAACCAGGACTGGGCGCGGCGCGTGCTGGGTCAGGGCGCCGTCGTGCTGCTCATCACCGACGGGCTCGACCGCGACGGCGCGCGGCATCTCGCGGACAACATGGACCGGCTGCATCGCTCCTGCACAAGGCTGATCTGGCTCAATCCGCTGTTGCGCTGGGCCGGTTTCGAGCCAAGATCGCAGGGGATACGCGCGATGCTGCCGTACGTGGACGAGTTCCGCCCCGTGCATAATCTGGCCAGCCTGCGCGAGCTGGTCGACCTGCTCTCCCGCCCCGCCCCTCCGCGCCGCGCGGGAGAAGCCTGGAGGATCGCCTCATGAGCCTGCACGAAGCCGAAGACGTCCTGTCCGTCGCCGCCAACTGGCGTGCCGCCGGCGAGCAGGTGGCACTCGCCACGGTGACGGAGGCGTGGGGCAGCTCGCCGCGCCCGGCGGGCAGCCAGATGGCGGTGACGAAATCCGGCAAGATGGCCGGCTCGGTCAGCGGCGGCTGCATCGAGGGCGCGGTCGCCGAGGCCGCCATGAAGACGATCGACAGCGGCAGCCCGCAACTGCTCGATTTCGGCGTGACCAACGAGCGCGCCTGGGAAGTCGGGCTCGCCTGTGGCGGCAAGGTGAAGGTGTTCGTGGAGAAGCTGACGTGACACCCGAGCTGCTGGCGGCGATCGAGGCCGCCAAGCGCGAGACCCGGCCCGTGGTACTGGCGACGCGGCTGCCCGGGGGCGAGCAGTTCCTGCTGCCCGACCCGGAGCGGTCCGCCTCGCTCAACGAGGCCGCGGCCAAGGCGCTGCGCGACGACAAGAGCGGCACGGTGAAGACCGAGGGCGGGGACGTGTTCCTGCAGGTGCACAACACGCCGCTGCGGCTGATCGTCGTCGGCGCGGTGCATATCGCGCAGGCGCTGGTGCCGTTCGCCGAGCAGACCGGTTTTGCCGTGACCGTGGTGGACCCGCGCCGCTCCTTCGCCTCCGACGAGCGGTTCCCCAATGTCACTATCCTGGGCGAATGGCCCGACGAAGCGCTTGACGCGCTGAAGCCCGACGCCCGCACCGCCGTGGTGACGCTCACGCATGATCCCAAACTGGATGATCCGGCGCTCGACCGCGCGCTGAAATCCAACGCCTTCTATATCGGCTCGCTGGGCTCGCGGCGCACCCACGCGGCGCGGCTCGGCCGGCTGCGCGAGCTCGGGCATGGCGACGCGGCTCTGGCGCGGATCAAGGGGCCGGTCGGGCTCGACATCGAGGCGGTGACGGCGCCGGAGATCGCGCTCTCCATCGTCGCCGAGCTGGTCGCCGTGCGGCGCGGCGCTTCCCTCTCCTATATGCACAAGCAGGCGGCATGAGATTTGGTCCCACGCCCCTGGCCGAAGCCAGGGGTGCGATCATGGCGCACACCACACGGCTGCCGGAACGGGTGATCCGCAAGGGCTCGGTGCTCGACGAGGCAGCAGTCGGCGCGCTGCGCGAGGCGGGCATGACCGAGGTGATCGCGGCGCGGCTGGAGCCTGGCGACGTGCCGGAGGACATCTGCGCCGACCGGCTGGCCGAGCCGTTCGTCGGCCCGCTGCTCGCTCGATCGCGCGCCGGCACCGGCCGGGTCAACCTGACCGCCGAGGCGCCGGGCGTGCTGCGGGTCGCCCGCGACAAGGTCGAGCGGATCAATGCGGTGGACGAAAGCCTCACCGTCGGCACCCTCCACGACTACAGCGTGGTCGCCGCACGGGACATGGTGGCGACCATCAAGGTTATTCCTTTCGCCGTGCCGGGCGCATTGCTCGACGTCGCCGTGGCGCTGTCCCGCCAGGGACCACCGGCGCTGACGCTGCACCCGTTCCGGCCGCTGAAGGTGGGTCTGGTCGCGACGCAGCTGCCGGGGCTCAAGGAGAGCGTCACGGAAAAGACCATCGCGGTGACGGAGGCGCGGGTGACGGCGCTCACCGGCCAGTTGTTGCCGACCTTGCGGACACCGCACGAGGAGCCGGCGATCGCCGACGCGCTGGACAAGCTGGTGGCACAGGGGGCCGAGCTGCTGCTGGTGATCGGCGCCTCGGCGGTGGTGGACCGGCGCGACGTGGGACCGGCGGGGATCGTGCGCGCCGGCGGGGAGATCCTGCATTTCGGGATGCCGGTCGATCCGGGAAATCTCATCTGCCTGGGGCGGATCGGGCCGCGCCCCGCGCTGGTGCTGCCCGGCTGCGCCCGCAGCCCGAAGCTCAACGGCATCGACTTCGTGCTGCCGCGGCTGTTCGCCGGGCTGCCGGTGGGGCCGCGCGAGATCGGCCGGCTGGGCGTGGGCGGATTGCTCATGGAGACCGATACCCGGCCGCTGCCGCGCGAGAAGGCGCCGGCGACGCCGCGCGTCGGTCCCGCCCCGGCGGCGGCGCCGACCATCGCCGCCGTGGTGCTCGCCGCCGGGCGCTCGCGCCGGATGGCGCCGCACAACAAGCTGCTGGTCGCCGATCGCACCGGCAAGCCGATGATTGCCCGGGTCGTCGACAACGTCCTCGCCAGCCACGCGCGGCCGATCCTCGTCGTGACCGGCCATCAGGCCGAGCAGGTCGAGCAGGCGCTCGCCGGCAAGCCGGTGCGCTTCGTCCATGCGGCGGACTACGCCGAGGGCCTGTCGGCCAGCCTCAAGGCTGGCATCGCCGCCGTGCCGCCTGAATGCGCCGCCGCCATCGTCTGCTTGGGCGACATGCCGCTGGTCACCGGCCGCATCATCGACCGGCTGCTCGCCGCCTACAGCCCGGACGACAATCGGCTGATCGTGCTACCGACCTTCCGCGGCAAGCAGGGCAACCCGATGGTGTGGGACAAGCGGTTCTTCCCGGAAATCCTGCGAATCACCGGCGATAGCGGGGCGCGCTTCCTGCTCGCCAGCCACACCGACGCACTCGCCGAGGTCGAGGTGGCGGAGGACGCCGTGCTGCGCGACTTCGACACCACCGAATCCCTGGCGACCCTGCCGGGCAAGCTGCGCCCCGTGGGGATCGAGACCGGAAATATAGCTCCGGTCGAGCCCGGCTAATGCCGGTCTGCGAGGCCGATCCGTGGCGGATGCAGTATTTTGCCGGTATCCCCTGCCCCGACGACGTGCGCGTGCCGACCGAGGATGCCGATGCCTGGTGCTGGTACCCCGAGCATCGCTGGATCTACGACAAGCTCGCGGTCGCGCTGTCGCAGGGACTGGAGGCGGCGCCGCACGGCGTGATGCCGCCGGCTTTCCCGGTGTTCTCCAAGCCGATGATAAACCTGCGCGGCATGGGCGCCGGCAGTCGGCCGATCGCGGACGCGGCGGAGTATGCCGCCGCGCAGGCCGGCGGGCATTTCTGGTCCACGCTGCTAACCGGCGACCATGTCAGCACCGACGTCGTGCTAGTCGATGGCGAGGCGCAGTGGTGGCGGCACGCGACGGGCGAGACCGCGCCCGGCGGCACGTTCGACCATTGGCACATCGCGGCGGCGCACCGGCCGGCCCTGGAAGAGTATTGCGGCGCCTGGGCGGCGCAGCGCTTGCGCGGCTACACCGGGATGGCGAATTTCGAGACGATCGGCGGGCGGATTATCGAGGCGCATCTGAGGTTCGCCGATCAATGGCCTGATATCTACGGGCCGGGCTGGGTCGAGGCGGTGATCCGGCTGTATCAGACGGGTCGCTGGGCGTTCGAGGACAGCACCCGGGCCGACGGGTTCAGCGTCGTCCTGTTCGGCCCGCACGACCGGCCCTACCGTCATCCGCCGCCGGCTCTGGTCGACGAGGTGCGCGCCATGCCCGGCGTGTCCAGCGTGCAGATCACGTTTCACGAGAACAAGGCGGCGGCGCACCACTCCATGCCGCCGGGCGGTTTCCGGCTCGCGATCGTCAATTCGTGGAGCCTGCAGGCGGGCGTGGCCGGCCGCGAGCGCCTGC
>DATIMU010000268.1:0-6458 GCA_035475015.1 Acetobacteraceae bacterium | reverse complement strand
GTGTCGCATGGACATCATTCTCGAGGCGAGCCGCCGCCGGCGGTCGGCGCCCGCCATCGTGATCTTCGGGGCCGCGGTCCGGCGGGACGGCGGCCCGAGCACCACGCTGCTGCGTCGCGTCCAGGCCGCCGCCGTGTTCGGGCGGGGGCTCGACGCACCGCTTTACGTGCCCACCGGCGCGGTCGGCCGGTTCGGCGCGTCCGAGGCGTCGGTGATGGCCGGCTTGCTGATCGAGCTCGGCGTGCCGGAGGCGGCCATCCTGCGCGAGGAGACCGGCCGCGACACGCTCTCCTCGGCGCGCGTGGTGGCCCGGTTGCTGCGGGCGCGCGGCCATGCCGGCCTGGTCTACGCGGTGAGCTCCGCCTACCACCTGCCCCGCTGCGTCCTGCTGCTCCGCCTGGCCGGCCTGCCCGCCCGCGCCGGCCCGCCGCCGCCGTTTCCCGCCGCCCAGGATTTCCGCAGACGCTGGTATTGGCGCCTGCGGGAGCTGGCGGCGCTGCCCTTCGACGGCGTGCAGATGCTGGCGTTGCGGCTCCTCGGCCGGGTGTGAGCGGCGCGTCAGGCGGGGGCGGCCAGCGTCATCACCCCCGGCGCCAGGAAATAATAGATCAGACCGATCACGATCAGATAGGCGAGCAAGATCAAGGTCCAGCCCATGTTGTGCCGTATGATCTGGCCCTCGTCGCGGACGAAGCGGCTGGTCGAGACGCCGACGCTCGCGGTCTGCGGCGCGATCGGCTTGCCGATCTCCGCCCCCACCGAATTGAGCGACGGCAACAGGAGCGGCGGGAAGCCGAGGAGCTTGCCCACCGCGACCTGGAAGGCGCCGAACATCGCGTTGGTCGAGGTGTTGCTGCCCGAGAGCGCCACGCCGATCCAGCCGAGGATCGGCGCCACCACGATGAACCACGGGCCGATCGCGGAGAAGCCGTTGGCCAGCGAGGCGGCCATCCCCGAGTAGTTGAACACGTAAGCCAGCCCGAAGATGAACACGCCGACCAGGAGCGCCCCCCACATCTGATGGAAGGTCCGGGCGAACACCTCGCGCAGCTGCGCCCCGCTCGGCCGCAGCAGGACGGTCGCGATGATCCACGAGGCGCAGATCGCGGTGCCGCCGATGAACGGGGCGAAGTTGAACGTGGCGCGCACCACCGCGCCCGGCGTGAGCGACGAGTGGGCGGCGACCGAGAGGCTGAACAGGCTGATTTTCGGCAGGTTCGACCACGGCCCGGTCCACAGCACCACCACGACGATCAGCACGATGAAGGGCAGCCAGGCGCGGAATATCTCGCCCGCCGGCAGCACCTTGCCGGCCGCCACCGCCGCCGCCTCATCCGCCGCGGAGATCGGCACGCCGCCATAGCCCAGCACCTGCTTCGGGTGCCACAGCTTCAGCAGGATGAGCAGGCAGGCGAAGCAGACGATCGAGCCGGTGATGTCGGGCAGATAGGGGCCGAGATAGACCGCCACGGGGTACTGCCCGGCGATGTAGCCGAGCGAGCCGACGATCGCGAGTGGCCAGCCGTCGCGGAACCCGGCGCGCCCGCTCACCAGGTAGATCAGCACCCAGGGCGGTGCCAGGGCCAGGATGGCGACGATGTGGCCGATCGAGGCGGAGAGCGCCATCAACGGCAGGCCGGTCACCGCCGCCAGCGCGACGATGGGCACCCCGAGCGCGCCATATGACACCGGGGCGTTGTTGGCGATCGCGGCCACCCGGATGGCGTCGAGATCGGGGATGCCGACCGCGATCAGGATCGGCGCCACCACCGCCCACGGGTAGCCGAAGCCGACCAGCCCCTCGAGCAGCGCGCCGAACGCCCAGGCGAACAGCAGGGTCTGCACCCGCACGTCGGCGGTGCCCTGCGTGGTGAGCCAGGCGCGGAAGCTCTCGAAGGTGCCGGTGAGGACCAGCGTGTTGAACAGCACCACGCCCCAGAAGGTGATCCAGTCCACCGCCCAGACGCCGGTGAGCGAGCCGAACACGTAGGCCTCGACGCCGAGGCCCACCGGCATCCCCCATACGAGAATTCCGAGGAGGAGGGTGACGATCGAGCCGATCAGCGTGGCGAGCCAGGCTGTCATGCGCAGGACCGCCAGGAGGAACAGCAAGACCACGACGGGGATCAGCGCCACCAGCCAGACGGCGAAGGTGCTGGTGAACGGATTGAGGGTCTGGTCGAACATGCTCCCTCCGCTGGTTGTCCAGTTTATTCCGCTGCCGGTATTCCCCGCCTGTCAAGCCAGGTGTTCGTACCCCTGCCGCTTTATGCCGCCGCGACCGGTACCGGCGCGGATTGACTTCCAAATTGGACCGCCGGCGTCTATTGTCCCGGACGGCGGATACCGGCCGTTAATATTTGAGCGCGAAATATCTTGAAGAGGAGGAGCCAATCATGGCCGAGTACGTCTTTGAGTACAAGCAAGGCGCGGATATTCGCTGGTATGCTTCCGAAGTGCTCGATCGCCAGCCCGGCAAGCCCTCCACTCAGCCGCCCGGAACGCGGGTCACGAACGAGGGCGGCCATTGGGTGACCTGGATGGCGACGTCGACCTCCTTCGGCGTCTGCTTCGGCCTTTCCGCCTGGTGGATCATCAAGAAGGCGAAAGGCGAGGATTTCCTGGCCTGGCTGAAGCCGGGCGGCCGGGCTTGCCCGAGCCTGGGAGCGACCACCATGCCCGGTGCCGGGAAAATGGTCCTGGAGGTGCGCGAGATCCAGCTCAGCCAGCGCGGCAAGGATCAGACCATCAAGATGGTCGATGCCATGGAGCGCGTGAAGACAGAGACCGGCCTGGTCAACCGCGACAGCGTCATGGTCAAGAACGGTCCTTTGGCGGAGAAGGAAGGCTTCAACCTCATCATCCTCACCGGGACGTTCAAGGGCGCGCCATCGGGCGGCGATCTCGTCGGGCAAGGCGGCTTCAATCACGCGATCGCGGTTCAGGTCGTGTCGAAAACAAAAGTCTATCTCTTCGATCCCAATCGCGGCGAGATCCTGCTCAGCTGCGTCGCCGAAGCCAATGCGTTCTTCGATTACCTGTGCAAGAATCCGAAGCAATACAATCTGGCCAGCTACGAGATGGCCTGGTGCGCCGTGGCCGGGCAAAGGATCAAAAAAGGCCAGTTCAGCTAGGGCGGTTTCAGGATGACCGTACTGACGTCCCCGTCTTCATCATTGCCGGGCGCGACCCACTGCTGTCCGGTTTAGATGTTGGGCAATTTCAGCAGCTTGGGGTCTGGTCCCATCCCTGGACCGTCATGGTCCGCGGAGGCCGACCATCCACGACTTTACGCACGGGCGGCAAAGTCGTGGATCATCGGGACAGGCCCGATGATGACGGCGGAGTATTGGAGCGAGAGCGAGCTTTGAGATGGGGCAAACCGGACAGCAGTGGGCGCGACCCGGCAATCGGCCGCGACGCACGCGACAAAGCGGGCTGTGGCGCCTGATGGCCGGATCAAGTCCGCCACGATGAGATGAAACGGATAGGGTCATCCCGAAACCGCTCTGGACTCTGACCTTTTCCGACTGGATCATCTGCCTCATCGCGAGCCGCGCGGCGTGGCGATCCTTCGCGCCAACCGACCGGCATCTGCCCGGCATCCGCCCGGCATCCGCAAAGATGGATCGCCACGCCGCCAGGGACGGCTCGCGATGACGGATGATGCGATGTGGACCCGTCGCGTCCCGGGGTGAGGCGCGAGTCGCGGTCCGGCCCCGTCCGCTTCGGTTGCGGAGAACGTTCCCAATCAGGCGAGGTGTGGCCGGGCCTCCGCTGCGGACGGCCCAGCGGGTCAGGCGAGGTCCAGCTCCGCATCCGCGAACGCGAAGGCA
This sequence comes from Acetobacteraceae bacterium, assembly GCA_035475015.1. GTDB lineage: Bacteria > Pseudomonadota > Alphaproteobacteria > Acetobacterales > Acetobacteraceae > JAFKFI01. Next base: position 2,622 of record DATIMU010000268.1, on the reverse strand, counting down.
TCCGTGAAGCCGTATTGCGGCGATCCGATGCCCGGGAGCTGCTTCGGGCGGAGCAGGTATTGGCGCAGGAAATCGAGCCGGTCCGCCGGGTCGACCCGCACCCAGCAATCGTTGGCGTTGCAGTACATGTAACGATAGCACGCCAGCGCGTCGGCGACCTGCATGGCGCGGGCGAGGCGGGCCACGGCGTTCGCATACTCGTCCGGCCCGACGACGATGTTGAAGGGATGGAAGGACAGATGCAGCACCGGCTTGGCCTCGGCCAGCAATCCCGCGATGGCCGGCACGAGCTGGTATTCCGCGCCCTCGACGTCGATCTTGAGCAGGCTGCGCGGCCCGATGCCGCTCTCGGCCAGCACCGTATAGGCGTCGCGCATCGGCACCCGTGCCGCCGGGGCACCGATCACCATCGTGCCGCGCTGGACGTCGCGGAAGATCGAGCAGCCGGGGTCGGCGTAGCCGCGGCCGTAGAGCGTCACCTCGGCGTCGCGGTCGCCGACGGCGTGGGGAAACAGCGCGATGCGCGAGCGCAGCGTCGGGTTGAGCGCGACATTGGCCCGCAACAGGGAAAAGCTCGTCGGGCTCGCCTCGAAGGCAAAGACGCGCGGCACGTAGGTCGCGGCATAGAGCGCGGTGAGGCCGACATAGGCGCCGAAATCGACCACCCGGTCGCAATCCGGCAGCACCGCGTCGAACAGGCGCAAGATCCCTGCCTCGGCGCGGTCGGTGAACTGGTCGGCCGCCGCGAGCACCACGGGATCGTCGACGACGCGAAACGCCCGCCCATGTGGGGCGATCGGCACGCCACGAACCTCGAATTCCGCCGTTTCGGCGCCGGCCTGTAACGTCAGGACCATTTTGGCCCTCCTGCTCGAATGCCGGATGGTCGCCGAAAATGGTTAAGATTTGGTTGGCCGTCGCGCCTCGAAGCGATAAGGCGTGACCCCGGTCGAGTTCGGGTCGAGCGCCAGCCGGTGCTCGAGCGGCGGAAAGGCCCGGCTGCGGCAGTCCGGTCGGTCGCACAGCCGGCAGGAGAGGCCGATGCCGACCCGCGCCCGGTCGAGGTCGAGCCCGTCGGCGTAGGCGAGCTCCCCGGCATGGGCCAGCGCGCAGCCCATCGCCACGACGTGCACCGGCCTGGGCTCGCCCCAATGCGCGGCGGGGCGCGAGACGGCGCGGGCGAAGCAGAGGAAGGCGGCGCCGTCGGGCAGCTCGGCGACCTGCACCCGCACCTCGCCGGGGGTGGCGAAGGCGGAATGCACCACCCAGCGCGGGCAGGAGCCGCCGAAGCGGGCGAAGGGGAAGCCGGCCGCCGAGAACCGCTTCGAGACGTTGCCGGCCGGGTCGACGCGCAGGAAGAAGAACGGCACGCCGCGCGCGCCGGGCCGCTGCATCGACGACAGCCGGTGGCACGCCTGCTCGAACGACACGCCGAAGCGCGCCGCGATCGCCTCCATGTCGTGCCGCAGATCCCGCGCCGCCGCCAGGAACGGCGCGTAGGGCATCACGAGGGCGCTCGCCACATAATTGAGCAGCCCGACCCGGATCAGCGACGCCGCCTCGGGCGAGCTCGGCGCCGCCGCGCTCAGCACCGTCTCGACGGCATCGCGGGTTTCCAGCAGGGCGAGCTGGAAGGCCATCTGGAAGCCCCGGCTCTCGCGCGGCAGCATCTCGGAGAGCATCAGGGCGCGGCTCGCCGGGTCGTAGCGGCGGAGCGCGCCATCGAGCGGCCCGACGGTGACGGTGAGCCCGTGCCGCTCGCGCAGGCGCTGGGCGAGGGCGTGGTTCATCTCGGCGGGCGAGACGGCCATCTCGACGGCGATCGCACCGGCGGCGTCCTCGAGCTCGGGGAAGAAATTGGCCCGCTCGTCGAACAGGTCGCGCGCCTCCTCGTTGGGCAGCAGGATGCGGCGCCCCGACGGCAACGCGATGCCGCCGGCGTCCTCCCGCGCCACGCGCCAGGCGCGGTAGAGGGCAAGCACGGCGCGGGCCGCGTTGGGGCTCGATCCGGCGAGCTCGCCGAGTTCCGCCTCCGGGACCGCGTCCGCCCCGAGCAAGGGGTCGGCGAACACCTCGCGCAGATTGACCTCGAGCTGCCGCTCCTCGCTGCCCGAGAGCACCGCGAGTTCCACCCGCAGGGTTTCCGCCAGCTTGATGAGCAGGGAGGCGGTTACGGCGCGCTGGTCGTGCTCGATGAGATTGAGGTAGCTCGCGGAGATGCCGAGCCGCGCCGCCAGCGCTTGCTGCGACAGCGCCCGCTCGAGGCGCAGCCGCCGAACCGTCCGGCCGATGAGGGTGCGGGCCATCTCTTAGGACTTCTCGACTTTACACGATTTACGAATCGATAGGCCCTCCTGTGCAAATCCACACTTGATTGCAGGGACGGCGGCATTTTCGGGGTGAAATTCGCACCCGCAATGTGAATTATTAACCCACACGACGTCAAATACGGAGAGTGAGTATGCATCCCAACCCCCGCCCCGCCCTCGCCCCCGATGGCATGGCTGCCGGCGCCGGCGGCGATCCGGAGCGTTTCGCGGGCATCCGGCGGGATTACACGCCAGCCGACGTGGCGCGCCTCGCCGGCTCCTTCCGCATCCGCCACACGCTGGCCGAGATGGG
>DATIMU010000267.1:0-9115 GCA_035475015.1 Acetobacteraceae bacterium | reverse complement strand
CAAGCGGATCGCCGTGCCGGCGGCAAGCACGATGCCGATGCCGCTCGGGTTGAGACCCTTGCTGGCCAGCAGTGCGGGCAGGAACGGGGACGCCACCGCGAGGGCGGAGAACAGGGCAGCATAGAGCGCCAGGAATCGGGAGAGTGGGCCGAACACGCTACGAGCTTATGGCTCGGGGAACCGGAAAGCGCTCTCTCCCCCGCCAGCACCGGCCAGGGACTGGCGATTTCTTCCCCGGCGTCGTCAGGGGTAGCGATCGGGACACCGACCCGAGCCCGATTGAGCCTGAGCAACACAATGATTTCGCTGGGCTTTGAGGCTTGGGAGTCGTTCGGGCGAGTCCCAAGCTTCGGAGAACGTGGCGCAAACAGAGAGCGAAATCGACTCTCGTTCCGGCTGCGAAGTATCAAGCTCGTGATGGGAATGTCGGGCAGACAAGGGCTTCCGAGGCGAGCCGGCCGAGGCGGAGAATGCTTGGGGACGGACCAATTGGAGCGGGCGAAGGGATTCGAACCCTCGACCCCAACCTTGGCAAGGATGCACATGCCCCACGGCCTAACCTGTCCCAGACCGTAAGGCGGGTCCGTTTCACACATACGTGGCCATCTTCAGACTTGCTATGGACTTGCTAGGATTTCGCCATCCTTGGAAGTTGTATTATATACCAAATGATTAATGCGTCGAAGTTGACGACTGAAAATCGCAGTGTCGGTGGTTCGATTCCGCCCCTGGGCACCATCCCCTCAACGCTGAACGACGCGGCTGCCTTGTGCGAGCGACGGCTTGGGGGATACTGCCCTCCGTCGCCGGGGAGGCTCCATGATGATCGCGCGCCGTGCGTTGCTGCTTGTCGCCGCCTCGGGCATCGTCACGACGCCGATCCGCGCCGCCACACCGCCGGTCGTGCGGGTCGGGCTGCTCCGCCTTGGCACCGTGTCGTGGGAAGTCGACGTCATCCGCCGGCATGGCTTCGACACGGCGGCGGGCGTTGCGATCGAGCCGGTACAATTCGCCACCTCCCAGGCGACCCAGACGGCGCTGCAGGCCGGACGGGTGGACATGGTGGTGAGCGACTGGCTGTGGGTGTCACGCCAGCGCGGCGAGGGGGCTGACTGGACCTTCGTGCCGTTCTCCAGCGCCACCGGCGCGCTCGTCGCGCCGGCGTCGTCGCCGGTGCGCGAACTGCCGGACCTGAAGGGTCGCCGCCTCGGCATCGCGGGAAGCCCGATCGACAAGAGCTGGCTGATCCTTCGGGCCTACGCCAAGGAGCGTTACGGCTTCGACCCCGACGAAGCGACGCAGAAAAGCTTCGGCGCCCCGTCGCTGCTGCTGGAGGAGGCGAAGCTCGGGCGCCTGGACGCGATGCTCAATTTCTGGCCCTTCGCGGCCAAGGCCGAGGCCATCGGGATGCGCACGATCCTGCCCGTCGAGGACGCGGTGCGCGGCCTCGGCATCGGGCCGGGGGTGCCGTTCATCGGCTATGTGTTCTCGCAAGCCTGGGCCGAGCGCAATCGAGCCGCGCTGGCCGACTTCCTCGCGGCGGCGCGGCAGGCGCGCGGCGTGCTAGCGACCTCGGATGCCGAGTGGCAGACCCTCATGCCGCTGACCGGCGCCGCCAACCAGGCCGAGCTCGACCATCTGCGCGCCCACTACCGCGCCGGCATCCCGAAGGAGTGGGGACCGGCCGAGCAGCAAGACGCCGCGCGGCTCTATCAGGTTCTGGCGAAAATCGGCGGGCCGGCGCTGGTCGGCGCGGCCACGACGATCGCACCGGGGACGTTTTGGCCGGCAGCCTCTCTCTGAGCCGATCCAGGCGCGATCGACGGGCGCGCTCCAGCGCCTGGACGGCGCCCGGCCGGGTGCTGTCCCTGCTCGGCTTCTTCGTCCTGTGGGAGGTGGTGGCGCGGCTGATCGGCAGCCCGCTGTTGCCGCCGGCCAGCGCCGTACTCGCGGCGATCGCGCGCGAGACCGCATCCGGCGCCTTGCCGGAAAATCTCGCCATCACGATGGCGCGGGTTATCGTCGCGTTCGTGATCGCGATGGTGCTGGGCACCGTGCTCGGCCTGGCGATGGGTGTGTGGCGGCGCGTGGATGTGGCGCTCGATAGCTGGGTGACGGTGCTGCTGAACCTGCCGGCCGTCGTCGTGATCGTTCTCATGTATGTCTGGTTCGGCATGAACGAATTCGCGGCGGTCGCGGCCGTCGCGCTGAACAAGCTGCCGAGCACCGCCGTGACGGTGCGCGAGGGCGCCCGCGCGCTGGACCACGACCTGCTGGAGATGGCGCGCAGCTTCGGGATGCGGCGCTGGCCGGTCATCCGCCATGTCGTGCTGCCGCAGATCTACCCATATCTGTTCGCGGCGGCGCGATCCGGGCTGGCGATCATCTGGAAGATCGTGCTGGTCGTCGAGCTGCTCGGGCGCAGCAACGGGGTCGGCTTCGAGATCCAGGTCTATTTCCAGCTGTTCGACGTGACCGGCATCCTGGCCTACACGCTGGCCTTCATCCTCGTCGTGCAGCTCATCGAGAGGGGCCTGCTGCAGCCGCTCGAACGGCGGGCTTCGCGGTGGCGGCGATGAGCCTGCTGGTCCGCGTCCGCCGCAAGGCGTTCGACGAGAAGCCGGTCCTGGAGGGGCTCGAGTTCGACCTCGGCGAGCGCGAGATCGTCGCCCTGGTCGGCCCGTCCGGCTGCGGCAAGACCACGCTGCTCAAGATCATCGGCGGCCTGGATTCCGACTACGACGGCACGATCGGCTGGCCCGACGGCCGCGCCCCGCGCATCGGCACGATCTTTCAGGAGCCGCGGCTGCTGCCCTGGCGCACGGTGCGGCAAAACCTCACCCTCGTGCTGCCGCCGGACGCCCATGCGGCGGCCGAGGAGTTGCTGCGACATCTCGGCCTCTGGTCGTTTCGCGACAGTTTCCCGCCGACGCTGTCGCTCGGCATGGCGCGGCGCGTGGCGATCGCGCGGGCCTTCGCCATCGCGCCGGAGCTGGTGCTGCTCGACGAGCCCTTCGTCTCGCTCGACCCCGAGATGGCCCAGCGCAGCCGGGACGTGCTGCTCGAAGCGTGGCGCGAACGCGCGACCTCGGTGCTGCTCGTGACCCATGATCCGGTGGGCGCGGCGGCCCTCGCCGACCGCATCCTCGTGCTTTCGCCACGCCCGGCGCGGATCGTCGCGGCGATCGAGGTGCCGGCGGCGCAGCGGCGCGGCGATCGCGCGACGGCGTTGCAGGTCGCGGCCCAGTTGGAGGTCGCGGTCGGGCAGCACCTGGCGCGAGGCTGAGGGACCGTTCGTTGCCGCGTCCGGTGTCCCGGCTCATACTCCGTGCCGGAGGATCGGAATGCCGGAACGCTGGGATGTCGTGGTGATCGGCGCGGGCCCCGCCGGGCTGACGGCGGCAGAGGTCGCCGGATCGCATGGGCTGCGCTGCCTCTGCATCGACCGCCTCGCGCCGGGCGGCGAGCTCATCAATCTCGGCCGCCTGCATGACTATCCCGATGGTCCCCCCGAGACGACCGGCACCGACCTGGCGGCCACGCTGTCGGACGCCGCCATCGCCGCCGGCGTCGAGCTCGGCTTCGGCGAGGTCTCCGAACTCCAGCGCGGCGAGGACTGGCGCGTCGTGACCGGGGACGAGACCCATCGCGCCCGCGCGGTGATCGTCGCCACCGGGTTGGCGCCGGGCAGCCTCGGCGTCGCCGATGAGGAGCGCTTCGAGGGGCTGGGGCTGTCGCACTGCGCTTCCTGCGACGGGCCGCTCTACAGGGGCGACAGCGTCGTGGTCGCCGGGGCCGGCCGATGGGCGATCCAGGACGCGATCGACCTTGCCGGGCTCGCCGGGCGCGTCGCGTTGATCTGCCCGGACGAAGCGGGGCTGCCGTCGGGCGAGCGGGCCGCGAAGCTCGCGGAATTGCCGAACGTCACCGTGACGGCGGGCCGCATCGTCGGCCTGGAAGGCGCGGACGGGCTGGAGGCGGTGATCGTCGAGCGTGGCGCTCGGGAGAAACGGCCAGCCCGCGCGGTGTTCGTGCAGTCCAACCGTCGCGCCGCTCTCGGGTTCGCCGCCGACGTGCTGGCGATGGATGCGCTGGGCCGCGCGCGGGTCGATGGCGACTTGTGCACCAGCGATCCCCGGGCGTACGCTGCAGGCGACGTCCGCGCCGGGGCGCCGGAGCAGATAGCCTCGGCGATCGCGGACGGGCAGCGCGCCGGACTGGCAGTGGCGCGCCTGCTCAAAGGCAAGGAGGGTGCTGAGTAATGCGCATCGTCAATCCAAGCTTCGGCGTGGCCCCGCCGGGAGCCGAGCAGACCGTCGTCGGCAAGGTGAACTGGAACGAGGACCCGATCGTCCTGTTCGCCAACAACAAGCCGAATGCGCGGGAATTGCTCGAAGGCGTCCGCGCCAAGCTCGGCGCCGTGCGGCGCATCGACAACGTCGACTACATCCACAAGAACAGCGCCAGCCAGCCGGCGCCGGGCGCGATGATCGAGGCGGTGGCGCAGAAATATCGGGCGGCGCTGCTCGCGCTCGGCGACTGAGGCTCCTGTTCGTCGTGGAGTTTCCACGACAGCATCGAACTGAGGAAGCGCGGCATCGCCAGCCTGGTGATCGCCACCGAGACGTTCCGCCCGCTCGTCCTGGCGCAGGCCAAGGCGCGCAAGGTCGAGCCGCATCTCATCGTGGTCAAGCATCCGGTGGGCGGCCTCAACGCCGAGGAGTTGGCCGAGCGGATCGACGCGGCCTTCGCCGGGCTGATGAAGGAAATGCAGGCGGAATGAGCGATCAATCCGAGGCCGAGATCATCGACATCGGCGAGCTCGGCCCGGAGGCGTGGACTGAATACGCCATCGAGCAAGGTTGGAGCGACGGCTTCCCGCTGGTCGCTCCGACCGAGGCGGCGGTCGAGAGCTTCGTCTCCGTCTGCCGGGGCGACAACGAGCCGTTCCAGCCGATCTCGCCGCGCCAGGTCGTTCCCAGCCTGCAAAGCCTCGCGGCCAACGCCGTCATGGCGGGGTGTCGGCCGGAGTATTTCCCGGTGGTGCTGGCGGCGCTGCGCGGCGTGCTCACGCCCGACTACAATTTGCACGGCACGCTCGCGACGACGCACCCCTGCGCGCCGATGATCCTGGTCAACGGGCCGCTGCGCGAGCGGCTCGGCATCAACTGCGCGGGCAACTGCTTCGGCCAGGGCTGGCGGGCGAACGCCACCATCGGCCGCGCGCTCGGGCTCATCCTGCTGAATGTCGGCGGCGCCAAGCCCGGCATCATGGACCGCTCAACCCAGGGCTCGCCGGCGAAATTCGCCTTCTGCTTCGGCGAGAACGAGCAGGTGAGCCCGTGGGAGCCGTACCACGTCCGTCGCGGCTTCGATGCGAAGGACAGCGTGGTGACGGTGATGTCCGGCGAGGGGCCGCACAACATCAACGACCACGCCAGCAATTCGGGCGAGGGCCTGCTCACGACCATGGCCGCCTCGATCGCGCAGCCCGGCGCCAACACGATCTACGGCAAGGGGCCCTATGTCGTCGTGATCGGGCCGGAGCACGCCGCGACCCTGCATCGCGACGGCTGGACGATCCCGGCGCTGCAGCAAGCGCTGTTCGAGCGCGCCCGCGTCCGCGTCTCGGATGTCTCGCGGGAAAACCAGGTCCAGTACGAGGAATCCGGCCACCGCCCGATCGACGGCCGCTATCCGGTCTCGCCCACACCGGAGGACATTCACATCCTGGTCGCCGGCGGACCCGGCAAGCACTCCGCCTGGATACCCTCCTTCGGCGGCACGGCGGTGTGCTCGGTGCGTGTCCGGCTGCCCGATTGAGGCGGGTGCGATGATCGACTCGGAAGAGGCCCCGCTGTTCGCCGAGACGACATCCTGGGAGGACGCGCAGCTTCGCCTGGAAAGCCTCGGGCTCGGCGACGGATTGCCGCTAGTGCCGCCCACCGCCCGCCGCATGGCGCGGATGCTCGCCGGCGTGACCGAGCCCGAGCAGAGTTACGGCCTGGTGCCGCCGCTGTTCGGCGACCTGACCGCCGCCGCCGCCGCGTATCAATGCGTGCTGGCGGGCTGCGTCCCGGCCGAACTGCCGGTCGTCCTCACGGCGGTCACGGCCTGTCTCGAACCGCAATTCAACCTGCTCGGCATCCAGACCACCACCGGCACGCCGACCGTCGCTGTGATCGTGCACGGACCGATCACCAGCACGCTCGGCATGAATGCCGAGACCAACTGCCTCGGGCCGGGCAACCGGGCGAATGCCTGCATCGGCCGCGCGGTGCAGCTGCTGCTGACCAATATCGGCGGCGCGCGGCCGGGCATCGGCGACATGGCCACGATGGGCCAGCCCGGCAAATACACCTTCTGCTGCGCCGAGGGCGAGGATGCCGCGTGGCCGCCCTTGCACGTCCGCCGCGGGTTCGCCCCCGAGCAAAGCGCGGTGACGGTGCTCGGGGTGTCGGGCACGATGGAGGTGCTCCCCATCGGCGGAGACGCCCGGCCACAGGCTATCTTCGGCCCGGTGCTGGCCGCGATGCATGGCGCGCGGACCGCCAGCAGCGCCGGCAGGCTTCGCCTGAGCGGCGAACAGTTCTTCCTAGTCCCGCCCGAGCTCGCGCACCTCGCGGCCAAGGCCGGCTGGACGCTCGCGGACATCCAGAACGACCTGTTCGGAGCAAGCTCCGCGCCAGGCTTCGAGGACGATCCGGCCGGCGACCCCGGCCCCCTCGCCTGCTCCGCCGCCGACATCCACCCCATCCTGACCGGCGGGGCCGGGATCAAGATGACCTATCTTCCCCTGTGGGCCGGCGGCACCTTGTCCGTCACCTCCGGGCTCGTGGACCTGGCGCGGCCATGACGGCGCGCCCTCAATGCGCCTTCTTCTGGTGCCCGAGCGCCCAGACGTAGTCGGCCACGGCGGCAAGGTCGGCCTTGGACAGTTGCGCACCGCCGTAAGGCGGCATCGCGCCGGTGTGGTTCTTCGGCTTCGGCACACCCTGGGCGATGGTCCGGGCGATCGCCTGGACGCTGCCGTTGCCCCATAGCCATTGGCCGCTCGTCAGATCCGAACCGACCGGCGAGCCCTTGCCGTCCGCGCCGTGACACCCCGAGCAGGTTCCGCCGTCGGCTTGTCCCTGAAAGATTTGCGCACCCCGCGCGACCTGGTCCGGCGAGCCACCCGGCGGCACCGGGAGCGAGGCCACCCCGGCCTCCGGATGAATCCCTTCCGGCGGCTGGGCGTTGCCGGATGGACCCGCCTGCGCGGCGGCGGAGGCGGCGCCGGCGGACGCAATGCCGGCGGCCTTGTTGCCGCCCTGGTAGGTCACGCGCCAGACGCGGCCGCCCTGGTCGTCCGCGATGTACAGCGCCCCGTCCGGTCCGGCGGCAAGCCCGGTGGGGCGATGCGCCGCCTGGCCGGGCTCCTTCACCGCGCCCGCGAAGCCGTCCGCGAAGACGACGAACGGCCCGGAGGCCTTGCCGTCGGCCAAGGGCTGGAACACCACGTTGTATCCGCCCTGCGGCGCCGGCGCGCGGTTCCAGGAGCCGTGGAACGCGATGAACGCACCGCCCTGGTACGCGGTCGGGAACCCGTCGCCCTGGTAGATCATCAGGTCGTTCGGCGCCCAGTGCGCCGGAAAGGCCGCGACCGGCGCCTGCTTTTGCGCGCAGACGCCCACCGCCTTGCCGCCGTCGCCGCCGTATTCCGGGGCGAGGACGAGCTTCTTCTGGCTATAATCGTAGTAACAAAACGGCCAGCCCAGATCGCTGCCCTGGTGCAGTTCGACCAGTTCCTCGGCGGGCTCGTCGGTGCCCTGCTTCGACGTGTAGAGCTTGGGCCAGTTCTGCGAGAGCTGGTCCCGCCCGTGCTGGATCGCGAACAGCCGGCCCGATGCGTCGAAGGCGAAGCCCTCGCCATTGCGCAAACCGGTGGCGAAGCGCCCGGCCGGCGAGAAGCGCTGATCCAGCCGGTTGGCGTCGTAGCGCCACGTGCCGGCGCGCGTCTCCAGTTCCGTGCAGGGCTGGTTGCCCGGCACGTTGGGCATCCGGTTCTGGCTCTGGCACGAGTTGGTCGCGGAACCGAGGTCGACGTAGAGATTGCCCTTCGCGTCGATCTGGAAGGGGTGCATGGGATGATCGCCGGTCAGCGGCAGCCCCGACACCACGGTCTCCGCCGTCCCGCTCGGCGCGCCGCCGTTCGCCGGCAGGGCGTAGCGCACGATGCGATCATTCGTCTCGGCGTAGAGGTGATCCTGGTAGATCGCGATACCCGTTCCGCCCGCGTTGCCCTCGGCGTGGCTCGGGCCGAAGCGGGTGATCTTGTCCGCCTGGCCGTTGCCCTTGGTGTCCCGCAGGGCGATCAGGAAACCGCCCGGCGGCGGCGTGTCGTTGTGATAGTAACGGCCGCTCCAGGTGTTGGCGTAGACCACCCCGTCCGGCGCCACCACGAGGTGACGGACATGGCCGAGCTTGTCGGCGAAGACCGTCGCGCAGAAGCCGGCAGGCAACGCGATGCCGCCATTGTCTCCGGCGCAGGCCCCGTCATGGCTTGTCTGGGCGACGGACGACGAGGGGGCGATCAGGGGAAACAGCGCGACGAGCAGGGTTGCCGCGCCGGTCGACAACGCGCTCGCAAATCCCGGGCGAGAGTTCATTCGCGCAAACTCCTTGCGACTGGCGTGACCGCGTTCCCCACCACCTGCGAAGCGTGTCACTGAATGCCGGGCTCAACCAGCCATGCGAGATCGCGTTTGCGTGACCGAAGGCGTTGCGCTCCTTGAACGGACGGCTTGGTCGGACCTTTCTTTGAGGCTGGCTTGAAGTGGAGGGAATCAATGTCATCGCACCCGTCCAGGTCATCGCACCCGTCCAGGTCATCGAACCCGTCCAGGCTGGGGCTGGCGACCATCGGCCTCCTGGCGCTCGCCTGCGGAGCCGCCGCCGCCGCGGATCGCTCGGAAATCGCGATCCCGGGCGATCGCGCGTACCCCGAAAGCCTGTCCTCCTCGTCGGACGGCACGATCTACATCGGCAGCTTCGCCGAGGGCGGCGTCGTCCGGGTGCCGCCGGGTGCCACGCAGGCGGAACCGTGGATCAAGCCCGGCGCGAATGACAGCCG
>DATIMU010000266.1:0-1735 GCA_035475015.1 Acetobacteraceae bacterium | reverse complement strand
AGCACCCGCGCCGCCTTCAGCTTCGCCTGCCCGGTGCCGCCCACCTCGCCGAGCAGGATGTGCCGCGAGTAGCGGTGGATTTCGTCTTCCGTGAAGTCGAGGTCCATGCGAGTACCCTTTGCCGCGTGGCAAAGATTGTCCCCGAGGAGACCGTATGCAACAGCCGGACGACGGCGCGCTCGTCCTGTTCTCGGGCGGCCAGGATTCCTCCACCTGCCTCGCCTGGGCGCTCTCCCGCTACCGGCGCGTCGAGACGGTGGGGTTCGCCTACGGTCAGCGTCATGCCGTCGAGCTCGATTGCCGGGAACCGGTGCGCGAGGGCGTCGCCAGCATCGCCGGGTGGGGCGCGCGGCTCGGGGCGGATCACACGGTCGATCTCACCCTCTCGCTCGCAGCGCTGGGCGAGACGGCGCTGACCTCCGACGCTGCCATCGCGATGACCGACGAGGGTCTGCCCAATACCTTCGTGCCGGGCCGCAACCTACTGTTTCTGACCTATGCTGCGGCCCTGGCCTATCGGCGGGGCTTGCGTCTCATCGTCGGCGGGATGTGCGAGACGGATTTCTCCGGGTACCCGGACTGCCGGGACGACACCATCAAGGCGATGCAGCTCGCGCTCAATCTCGGCATGGCCCGCCGCTTCGTGCTGGAGACGCCGCTGATGTGGCTCGACAAGGCGGCGACCTGGCAGCTCGCCCGGGAACTCGGCGGCGATGCGCTGGTGCGCCTCATCGTCGAGCGCACCCACACCTGCTACCTCGGCGACCGCACCCATCGTCACGAATGGGGATATGGCTGCGCCACCTGCCCCGCCTGCGAGCTGCGCGCCGCCGGCTGGCGACGTTGGCGGACGAAAACCGTTACAAACGAAAGGAGTTGATCGACATGCGCGGAACGACCATCGGCGCGGCGGTGATCGCGGCTTGCCTGCTCCCCGGCGTCGCGCGCGCCGTGGAGGCGCGAGACTTCAACGTGCGGAACGCGGGCGAACTCGCCGATCTCTGCGCCGCGAAGCCAACCGACGCCAAGGGCACGGCGGCGTCCAATTTCTGTCACGGCTTCACCCAGGCGGTGGTGGACATGAATTTCACCCAGGAGCGCAAGAGCAACCAGCCGCGCACGATCTGCTTCCCCAACCCGGTGCCCAAGCGCAGCGCCACGCTGGACGAGTTCGTCACCTGGGTCCGCGCCCAGCCCGAGCGGCTGAAAGCGCCGCCGTCCGAAGCGTTCCTCCGCTTCATGGGCGAGCGGTTCCCCTGCCAAAAATAGATCGGATCGTTGCGGCAATGAGGGCGGTCTGCTACCTTGCAGCAACGAATTCGCATCCGGGAGGGTACGGTGAAGCTGGTCCTTGCGGCTTTCGCGGCGGTGCTCATGGCGGTTCCGGCGGCGGCGGAAAATTGGGCCGACAGTGCAGGTTCGGCCACCCTCGATCCCGAATACCCCCGATCGCAGGCGATCTGCCGTGGCCTCAGGCGGGTCTCGCCGCCGCCCGCCGACCGACCGAACCGGTCCGAGGCCGCAGCGCTCAAGGGATGCAACTCCGAGGCGCTCTACTACGGCATCGGTCGCCCCGCCGACCCGGTGCGTGCCCGGCAATGCGCCTTTCTGGAAAGAGGCGTGTGGCAGGGGCCGCCGAACCTTTCCGGGGACACGGTGCTGATGATAATTTACGCCAACGGTGTCGGCGCGACCCGCAACCTCGACGTCGCCATCTCCCTCGCCTGCCAGCTCG
>DATIMU010000265.1:0-8271 GCA_035475015.1 Acetobacteraceae bacterium | reverse complement strand
TCGGACTCAGTCGAGGGTGGCGAGCAGCCCGGCCATGAGGCGCGTTCGGCGCGCAAGGCTGTCGATGACGATGTGTTCGTCGAGCGTGTGCGCCCCGGCCCCGGCGACGCCGAGCCCATCGAGCGTCGCGATCCCCATCGCCCCGGTGAAATTGCCGTCCGAACCGCCGCCCGAGCTCTGCGACGGGATGGCGAAACCGAGCGAGCGGGCGATGGCGTTGGCCTTCTCGTAGAGCGCCATTGTGCGCCCGTCGGGCTCCCACACCGGCCGCGTCACCCCGCGCGTCACCCTGAATTGCACGTCGTTCGAGGAGGCGCCGAGCGCCAGCATCCGCGCCACGCCGCGGTCGAGATCCTCCTGCCGCTTGGCCATGCTCAGCGCCTCGCCGGTGCAGCTCGTGGAGACGCAGTTGACCCATTGCCCGCCGTGGATCACGCCGACGCTGAAGGTGCAGTCCTCGGTCGTCATGTCCTCGATCTCGACGATCTTGCGGGCCATCTCCTTGATCGCCGAGCGGCCCTCGGCGAGCCGCGCGCCGGCATGGCTCGGCCGGCCGGTGGCTTCGAGATTGAAGCGCGCGATGGCATAGCGGCCCGTCACCACGCCGCCATCCGGCCGCGCAGGCTCCGGCACCAGCACGTAGCGATGGCGTGATGCCTCGGCCTCGATCAGGTCGCGCGTGCTCGGGCTGCCGACCTCCTCGTCGCAGGTCAGCAGGTAGGTGATCGGCAGCGGCGTCGTCACGCCGGCGCGGGCAAGCTGGCGGATGGCTTCGAGGGCGAGATAGTTGCCGCCCTTCATGTCGAGGATGCCCGGCCCCCAGCAGCGCCCCCCCTCGCGCCGCCACGGCAGTTTCTCCAGCGTGCCGACCGGATGCACGGTGTCGAGATGGCCCATCACCAGCACGCCGGGGACGTTTGGCGTGGCGTGCGGGAAGCTGGCGCGCACGCAGTCGCCGAAGCCCATGCGGCCGGCGATGCGCTCGATCCTGGCACCGGCGATGACCAGGTCGCGCGAGGCAATGTCCATCACGCGATTGACCCTTGCCGCGTCCCAGGTGGGGCTCTCGCACTCCACCCAGGGCCGCAATCCGTCCAGCATGGCGTCGGTGTCGATGGGCAGGGCGCTCGGGTCCAATGTGGTCTCCTCAGGGGAGGGCGGCGAGGCGGTCGCCCAGAAGTTGGAAGAATCCGTCCGCGTCCAGGGTTTCCAGCACGGTCGCGTTCGGCGGCAATCCGGTGCGGCCCCAGCGGTCGATCACCGTGCGGCCGCGATTGGGTCCGGGCACGAGGTCCACCGTGACCGGACACGCGCGCGCGGTGAACAGCTCCGGGCAAAGCAGCCAGGCGACGGCGCAGGGATCGTGCAGGGCGAAGCCGGCGCCGCCCAGGCGCTGCGAGCACGGCACGCTGTCGAGGATGTCGCACGCCGTTCGCAAGCAGGCGCCGTCGCCGCGCCCGCGCAGCGCGGCGATGCGCGCCTCGGTGACGAGCGCGTGCGCCGTCAGTTCCAGCGGCGCGAGAACCAGCGGCCGGCCGCAGGCGAGCAGCACCGCGAAGGCCTCGGGGTCGTTCCAGACGTTGAACTCGGCCGACGGCGTGATGTTGCCTTCGCCCCACGAGCCGGCCATCAGCACGATTTCTGCGATGTTCGCCGCGAGCGCCGGTTCGGTGATGAGCGCCAGCGCGATATTCGTGACCGGGCCGATCCCCACCAGCGTCACGGGTTGTTCCGCCTGCCTCAGACGATCCCGTATGGCATCCGACGCGATGCTCGATGCCGGGGCTCCTCCGGCCGGCAGCGCGATCCCGCCCAGGCCGTCGTCGCCGTGGATCTCCGGCGCGAAGCCGTAGGCCCCGAGCAATGGACGATCCGCGCCGCCATGCACCGGCACCGCGCTGCCGGCGAGGGCGGCGAGCGAGAGCGCGTTGGCCAGCGTGCGCCCGAGCCCGGCATTGCCGCCGGCCACGGTGATGGCGCGGATGTCGAGTTCCGGCGAGCCGAACGCCAGCAGCAGGGCCAGCGCGTCGTCGGTGCCCGGATCGCAGTCGATGATGACCGAACGGGGAGGCATGGCGGCAGCTTGCCACGACGCCCTTGGAGTGCGAAGCCCGGCTCTCTCTCCTTGACCCGGGCCCTCTCTCCTCGAGTTGACGGACCCCCGGACGGCGGCCGGCGTTGTCGGTCCGCATCACAGGAGGCCCGGCATGATCTCTCGCCGACTCGTGCTCGCAAGCGGCGCCGCCAGCGGCGCGTTCGGGGTCGCGGCCCAGGCAGCCGAGAGCTCGCGGCAGGGCGCCTTGCCGCATAGCGGCGAAAACACGCCGCCGGGCGGCGCGAGCGGCAGCAATCCAGGCCCGAAGAACCCGCCATTGCGGCAGCAGAACGCCGTGTCCTTCGCCCCGCCCGCGACCGATCACGGCGACCTGCCGGGGTTCAAATATTCGTTCGCCACCGCGCACAACCGCCGCCAGGACGGCGGCTGGGCGCGACAGGTCACGGAGAAGGATTTTCCGATCGCCAAGTCGATCGCCGGGGTCAACATGCGGCTGACTGCTGGCGGCATTCGCGAGCTGCACTGGCACCTGCCCGCCGAGTGGTCCTACATGCTGTACGGCGTGGCGCGCATCACCGCCGTCGATCAGGACGGGCGGAAGTTCGTTGCCGACGTGAAGGAGGGGGATCTCTGGTACTTTCCCTCCGGCATTCCGCACTCGATCCAGGGCCTCGGACCCGATGGCTGCGAGTTCCTGCTCGCCTTCGATGACGGCCAGTTCTCCGAGTTCGACACGTTCCTCATCACTGATTGGATGGCGCACACGCCGAAGGACGTGCTGGCGAAGAATTTCGCCGTGTCCGTCAGCACCTTCGATCCGATCCCGAAGAAGGAGCTGTACATCTTCCAGGGTCGGATGCCGGGTCCGCTGCAATCGGATCTGTCGCAGACCCAGGCGCAGACCGTGCCGCGGGCCTTCAACTTCTCGCTCTCGGCACAGCCGGCGAAGGAGGCCAAGGGCGGCACGATCCGCATCGCCGATTCACGCAACTTCCCGGTTGCATCGACCATCGCGGCCGCGCTGGTCGACGTGCAGCCGGGCGGCTTGCGTGAGCTCCACTGGCACCCCAACGCCGACGAATGGCAGTACTGGATCAGCGGCAAGGGGCGCATGACGGTGTTCGCCGGCGGTGCCAGGGCGCGGACGATGGATTTCGACGCGGGCGATGTCGGCTACGTGCCGCGCGCCTTCGGGCACTACGTCGAGAACACCGGCGACACCACGCTGCGGTATCTCGAGCTGTTCAACAGCAGCCACTACGCCGACGTGTCGCTGGCCGACTGGATGGCGAACACCCCGCGCGAGCTGGTCGCCGACCATTTGCATCTCGACGAGAAAATCCTCGCCTCGCTCCCGCAACAAAAGGTGCTGGTGGCGCCCGGGTAGACGTCGAGGCGGACCGAGCCCACCCCACGCCGAGGATCATAGGGCGGACTTCAGTCCGCCGCGACCCAGCCAAGTTCACCCGTCCAAGCGGCCGCTCTCATATCGGAGCGCCGCACGGGAACCGGGTGACGGCGGCGTGCCGAGGCCGAGCAGGCCGTTGCCTGACAGCTCGATGCTGTCGCGATGGACGAACCCGCCCACGCCGCTGTCGGGCACGATGAATGTCCCGTTGGCGCTCTGGTCGATCAGCAGGAAGCGCCCCTTGCGATGCTCGATCCGCGCGTGCAGGCGGGAGACGGTGCTCTCGCCGATGACGAGGTCGTTGCGCTCGTCGCGCCCGATGGTGAGGGCAGGCCGCTTGTCGCCAAGCTCGGCGCGCAGCGTGCCGAAGGTGAGGATCAGGCGGGCGGTCCGGGCCGGCGGGATGCGTATCCACGGGGCCACCTGCATCAGCGTCATGTCGGAGGCCTGCCAGATCACCTCGTGGACCTCGACCTGGCCGCGCTTGCCTTTGAGGTCGGCCAGCGCGATCTGCCGCGTGGCGGACCGCCAGCGCGGGCCCATGCGTTCGAGGGCTGCGCCGGTGGTCAGGATCTGGCCCGGCTTGGCCTGGTTGACGACCCGCGACGCGACGTTGACGGCGTCGCCGTGCACGTCCTCATGGTCCGCCAGCACGGTACCGAAATGGAAGCCGATGCGGATGGCGAGCGGACGCGCCTTGGTGACGAAGGAGTCGGTGACCGCGTCCTGCATCTCGACCGAGGCGGCGGCGGCGCTGTCGGCGGTGCGGAACGTGGTCATCACCTCGTCGCCGATCGTCCGGGCGAGGAGGCCACCTTGCCGGCGCGTGACGGCAATCAGCGCGTCCAGGCAGTCCGCCACGAGGGCGCGCGCCGGGGCGTCCCCCAGCACTTCGTAGAGCTGAGTGCTGTCTGAAACATCAGCAAACAGGATGGCAAGCTCTATTTCTCGTGACACCGCCTCGCTCCAGGCGACAAAGCTAGCAGCGGAATTGCGAGGATGCAACAAACCCGGGCGGTAAAACGGTCGCCGATCAAAACATTCTCGCTCCCTTGGCCCTCCGGGACACGGGTGCTAAACGGGCCGACATGGCCGATATCGCACAAGATTCGCCGGACGCGCTGAAACCGCAGGCGCACACCGACGATCGTTTCGCCTATGGCGCCGGGCTGTTGGTCTGCCTCGCCATCGCGATCGTCGCGTGGTTCCTCGGCGCCCGCGTGCCGCTCGTCGGTGCGCCGATCTTCGCCATCCTGATCGGAGTGGCGCTGGCCAACACGATCGGCGGCGCCAAGCTCAACAGCCGGCTCAGGATCGGCAAGATCAGCGGCTACGCGCTGCGCGCCGGCATCGTCCTGCTCGGCGCGACGCTCAATCTCGGCGACGTGGTGCTGACCGGGCTGTCATCGCTGTGGCTGTTGGCGCTGACCATCACCGCCGGCCTCGGCTTCGCGCTGCTGGTCGGTAGCCGGATGAACGTCGATTGGCGGATGCGCTGCCTGATCGGCATGGGCACGACGATCTGCGGCGCCTCGGCCATCGCCGCCCTCGCGCCGGTGATCCGCGCAAAAACGGAAGAAATCGCCTATGCCGTCTCGGTCGTGTTCCTGTTCAACATGATGGCGGTGATCCTGTTCCCGGCGATCGGCCACGCGATCGGGCTGTCGGACACCGGCTTCGGCATGTGGGCGGGCACGGCGATCAATGACACCTCCGCCGTGGTCGCCGCCGGCTTCGCCTACAGCCCGGCGGCCGGCGCGTTCGCCACCATCGTCAAGCTCACGCGCACCACCCTCATCATCCCGCTGGTGCTGGGCTTCGGCCTGGCGATGCCGTGGCTCGACCCCGAGGCGCGGGGCGCCGGGCGTGGCGATCTCGGCGCGCGGCTGAAGAAGGCGGTGCCGTGGTTCATCGGTCTGTTCGTGATCGCCTCGCTCATCAACACGCTCGGCCTGGTCGGCAGCGCCGCGCCCCAGGTGCAGCTCACCGCCCGCTTCGTGATGGTGGTGGCCCTCGCGGCCGTCGGCCTGCAGGGCCACTGGCGCGCCTTCGCCGGCGCCGGGTTCAAGCCGCTGGGCCTCGGGCTCGGCACCTGGGCGGCGGTGGCGCTCGTCAGCCTGGCGATCCAGAGCTGGACCGGCCAGCTCTGAAACCCGCCCGAAGCGCGGCGCCTCCTCAGATTACGTAATCGGGCGCCCGCACCATCTGGTCCATCGTCAGCGCCGCCATGCCGGTGTGGCGCGAGACCGGCCGGGCGGGCACGCCGACGACCGTCGTGTAGGGCTCCACCGGCGCCAGCACGATGCTGCCGGCGCCGACCTTGGCCCCTTCGCCGATTTCGATGTTGCCGAGGATCTTCGCACCCGCGCCGATCAGCACGCCGCGCCGCACCTTGGGGTGCCGCTCGCCGTGTTCCTTGCCGGTGCCGCCGAGCGTGACCTCCTGCAGGATCGACACGTCGTCGTCGACCTCGGCGGTCTCGCCGATGACGAGCCCGGTGCCGTGGTCGAGCAGAATACGCCGGCCGAGACGCGCCGCCGGATGGATGTCGATGGCGAACACTTCCGACATGCGGCTCTGCAGGTGCTTGGCGAGATGCGGCCGGTCGTGCGTCCAGAGATAGTGGGCGACGCGATGCGCCTGCAGCGCCTGGAAGCCCTTGAAGTGCAGCAAGGGGGTCAGCAGGTCGGGGCAGGCCGGGTCGCGGTCGCGGATCGCCTGCAGGTCGCCCGCCGCCGCCTCGACGATGTCGGGCTCGGCGTCGAAGGCGTGGCCCAGCACGTCGATCAGCGCGCCGGCTTCGAGATCGGGCGAGGCGAGCTTCTGGGCCAGCCGGTTGCCCATCGAGGAGGCGAAGCAGTCGTGCTGCAGGATCGCGCTATTAATCATCCGCCCCAGGGTCGGCTCCTTGCGCAGCAGTGCCGCAGCCTCGAGCTGGATGGTGGACCAGGCGAGTTGCACGATCGGCGAGGAATCCCGCCCGGGGCGGCAGAGAACCAGATGCGGCTGCGCCATCGAAGACCTCGTCCTGGAGTGGCCCGGCGCGGGCCGGGGTCGCCTGAGCAGGGTGGAGAGTTGGGCATCTCGGCGCTCAACGCAACCACCCCTCCCTTGGGCTTGTCATGATCCGCGCCAGAGCAATGTAGGCTGGGCTGATCACAAGCTACGATCGCACATCTCACCGAACACCCGGAGCATCAAGCATGAGCAGCAGCACGTCCGATTACACGCCGCCGAAGGTTTGGACCTGGGACAAGGCGAGCGGTGGCCGGTTCGCCAACATCAACCGCCCGATCTCGGGGGCGACGCACGAGAAGGAGCTGCCGGTCGGCCGCCACCCCTTCCAGCTCTATTCGCTCGGCACGCCGAACGGGGTGAAGGTGACGGTGATGTTCGAGGAGCTGTTGGCGCTCGGCCATCGCGGCGCGGAATACGACGCTTGGCTCATCAAGATCGGCGACGGCGATCAGTTCGGCAGCGGCTTCGTGGCGATCAATCCCAACTCCAAGATACCGGCGCTGGTGGATCGCAGCGGCCCCAAGCCGATCCGCGTGTTCGAGACCGGCGCTATCCTCGTGCATCTCGCCGAGAAATTCGGCGCCTTCCTGCCGACCGAGGCGGCGGCACGCGCCGAGTGCCTCTCCTGGCTGTTTTGGCAGATGGGCAGCGCGCCCTATCTCGGCGGCGGCTTCGGCCATTTCTACGCCTACGCGCCGACCAAGATCGAATACGCGATCGACCGCTTCGCGATGGAGGCGAAGCGCCTGCTCCACGTCCTCGACCGCCGGCTCGCCGAGAGCGAATACGTGGCGGGCGCCGACTACACGATTGCCGACATCGCCATCTGGCCCTGGTACGGCGGATTGGCCAAAGGCGTGCTGTATGAGGCGGGCGAGTTCCTCAACGTTCAGGAGTACACGAACGTCAGGCGTTGGGCCGACCAGATCGGCGGACGCCCGGCGGTGCGGCGCGGGCGAATGGTCAACCGCGTGTCGGGAGACCCCGCCAGCCAACTGCACGAGCGCCACGACGCCGGCGATTTCGAGACGAAAACGCAGGACAAGGTGGCGGCTCAGAGCTGAGCCGAGGGCTGAGCGTACCGCAACCGCAACCCCTCACCCCGGCCCTCTCCCAAGGGGAGAGGGAGAAGAAAGCCCTCTCCCTCTGGGGGAGGGTTGGGTGAGGGTTACACGACCGGGGAGATACGCCGACATTGCTCGCCGGGCCGCCACCGCCGCGGCTAGCCGCCCGCGCCCGCCTTCGCCTGCTGAATGGCCTCCCACACCCTGAGCGGGGTCGCCGGCATGTCGATGTGGCGGATGCCGAATTCGGATAGCGCGTCGACCAGCGCGTTCATCACCGAGGGCAGGGCGCCGGCGCAGCCCGCCTCGCCGCAGCCCTTGGCGCCGAGCAGGTTGGTCTTGGCCGGCACCGGATGGCTGCCATAGGCAAAGGATGGCGCGTCGTCGGCGCGGGGCAGGGCATAGTCCATGTACGAGCCGGTCATCAGCTGGCCGTCCTCGTCGTAGCGCACCGACTCGCGCAACGCTTGGCCGATGCCCTGGACGATGCCGCCATGCGCCTGGCCCTCGACCAGCAGCGGATTGATGACCACGCCGAAATCGTTGACCATCGCGTAGCGCACCACGTCCACCTCGCCGGTGTCGGGGTCGACCTCCACCTCGCAGACATGGCAGCCATTGGGGAACGCCGCCGGCGCGCTCTTGTGGATGTGGCGCACGTCGAGCGTCGACGGCACGCCCTCGGGCAGCTTGAGCCCCTCGCGCAATTGCTCCGCCAGCTCCAT
>DATIMU010000264.1:0-1669 GCA_035475015.1 Acetobacteraceae bacterium | reverse complement strand
ACGGCGTCCTGCCCGCGAACCGTGACACGCTGCGGTCCACGCTCCCGGGCGAGCCGCACCAATTCGCTGAAGCGGGCTTTGGCCTCCTCCAGCTTCCAGGCGGGAAGTCCCGAAGTCATTTTCCTGCCTTTCGGAGTCTTTCGTGCCGGTTCGTTCATTGTCGTCGACCTGACCAATCTAGTCAGGTCAAAATAGGCGTCGAGGGCGCCCCCTCGCAACCATGTCGGCGCCGTGGACGCTTCCTCCACTTCCCCCTAGGTTCCGCCGATGCACTACATTTCCACGCGCGGCCAGGCACCGGTGCGGGACTTCGCCGGCGTGCTGCTGGCCGGGCTCGCCGAGGATGGCGGGCTCTATGTCCCTGAATCGTGGCCGCATTTCTCGCCGGCGGACTGGCGCGCGATGCGCGGGCTGCCATACGCGGAGCTGGCGGCGCGGGTCATCCAGCCCTTCGCGGGCGGCGCCATCCCCTTCGACACCCTGCGGCTGCTCTGCCGGGAGGCCTATGCCGGGTTCGGCCATCCGGCGGTGGCTCCGCTGGTGCAGCTCGACACCGGGCTGTGGGCGCAGGAGCTGTTTCACGGGCCGACGCTCGCCTTCAAGGACATGGCGATGCAGCTGCTCGGGCGGCTGTTCGACCATGTGCTGACCGAGCGCGGCGAGCACGTCACCATCGTCGGCGCGACCTCGGGCGACACCGGCTCAGCCGCCATCGAGGCGTTCGCCGGCCGTGCGCGCGTGGACGTGGCGATCCTGCACCCGCACGGGCGCACCAGCGAGGTGCAGCGGCGGCAGATGACGACGGTGCTGGCGCCCAATGTCGGCAACATCGCCGTCGAGGGCAATTTCGACGACTGCCAGGATCTGGTGAAGGCGATGTTCGCCGATGCTCCGTTCCGCGCCGAGATGCGGCTGTCCGCCGTCAACTCGATCAACTGGGCACGGATCGCCGCCCAAATTCCCTACTATGTCGCCGCCGCGCTCTGTCTGGGCGCGCCCGATCGGGAGGTGGCGTTCGCGGTGCCGACCGGCAATTTCGGCAATGTGCTGGCGGCTTGGGCGGCGCGCCGGATGGGGCTGCCGGTCGCGCGGCTGGTGGTGGGGTCGAACCGCAACGACATCCTGACCCGCTTCCTCGCAGCCAACGACATGTCGGTGCGCGGCGTCGAGCCGAGCCTGTCGCCGAGCATGGACATCCAGGTCAGCTCCAATTTCGAGCGCCTGCTGTTCGAGCTGCTGGACCGCGACTCCACCGCCACGGCGGCGGCGATGCGCGGCTTCCGCGAGAGCGGGCGCATGGCGGTGCCGGACGCGGCGTGGCAGCGCGCCACCCGGCTGTTCCACGGCTTCGCCTGCGACGACGCGGCGACCGAGGCCGAGATCCGGCGGCTGCACGCGGCGGCCGGCTACCTCGCCGACCCCCACACCGCCATCGGCATCGCCGCCGCCCGGGCGCTGCCTTGCGGGCATGGCGTGCCGATGGTCGCCGTCGCAACGGCCCACCCGGCGAAGTTCCCCGAGGCGATGGCGCGGGCGACCGGCGTGACACCCCCTCTGCCGCCGCGCCTCGCCGACCTATATGACAGGGAGGAACGCTACACCCTGGCGCCCAACGACCTCGCTGCGATCGAGGCCCGCGTCCGCGCCACCGCCCAGAGGAACGCCGCAT
>DATIMU010000263.1:0-4589 GCA_035475015.1 Acetobacteraceae bacterium | reverse complement strand
CAGGAGATCGGCCGGCAGGTACTGCCCGACGGGTGCCACGCCGAGCGCAGCCCGGCCAGCCATCTCGCCGCGCTGCAGGATCTCACGGAGATTCGCGCCCTGCTGCAGGCCGCCCAGGTGCAACCCCCCGCCGCCCTCACCGCCGCGATCGAAAGGATGGCGCCCGCGCTCCGGGTGCTGCGGCACGGTGACGGCGGGTTGGCACTGTTCAATGGCTCCAAGGAGGAGCAAGCGGGGCTGATCGACCTCGTGCTGACCCAGGCGGGACGCAGCGGCCGAGGCCCTTCCTCGCTGCTCGACGGCGGCTTTCAGCGGCTGCAGGCCGGTCGCAGCGTCCTGCTGGTCGATTGCGGCGAGCCGCCACCGCATCAGGTCGACCGCTACGCGCACGCCGGCACGCTGTCGATGGAGCTGTCGGTCGGGCGCGACCGCATGATCGTGAATTGCGGCGCGTTCCCCGCCGGCAGCCCGGAGTGGCGTGACGCGACCCGCTCGACGGCGGCGCACTCCACCCTGGTGATCGCCGACGTGAACTCGTCGGAGCTGCGCGAGGACGGATTGGGCCGCAGGCCGGAGAACGTCGAGGTGCAGCGCCAGGAGGCGAGCGGCGCGCATTGGCTGGAAGCGAGCCACGACGGCTGGAAGAAGCCGTTCGGCGCGATCCACCGCCGTCGGCTCTATCTCGCCGAGAGCGGCGAGGATGTGCGCGGCGAGGACGCGGTCGAGGCGCCGACGCCCCAGCCCTTCACCCTGCGCTTCCATTTGCACCCCACCGTGACCGCCAGCCTGCAGCAGGACGGCGAGGCGGTGCTGCTGCGGCTGCCTTCCGGCGGCGGCTGGCGCCTCAAGGCGGAGGGCGCGCGCATGGCGCTGGAGGAGAGCATCTATCTCGGCGGCCCCGAGCCAAGACGCAGCGAGCAAGTCGTGCTCACCGGCCCGATGGACGGCCCGCAGCAGGTGAAATGGGCGATCACCAAGGTTGGGTAGCGGTGGAGCATCGGGCAGCGACTCCGATTACGTCATGGCCGGGCACGACCCGGCCATCTGCCGCGATCCGAAAGTCGATGCGACGCAGGCCGACTTCGCGGTCAGCCGCGCGTGATCGCCGGATCAAGTCCGGCGATGACAATAGCACCAGGAGGTCAAACGCGATTCGCCTCGAGGTCCGGCGGAGAGGCCGGCGATCGCCCGCATGAAGCTCCTGGAAATCATCAACGTCGACTTCTCCCTCCGCCACTTCCTGCTGCCCCTCATGCGGGGCGCCCGGGATCGCGGCCACGAGGTGATCGGCGCGTGCGCCGACGGGCCGCTGCTCGACACTGTGCGCGCCGAGGGGTTTCGCGTGGAGAACCTGCCGCCGATGCGCAGCCTCTCGCCCGGCGAGCAGGCGCGGGCGCTGGCCGCGCTGGTGCGGCTGATGCGCGCGGAGCGGCCCGATCTGGTCCATGCGCACATGCCGATCGCCGGCTTCCTCGGCCGCGCGGCCGCGCGGGTCGCGAGGGTGCCGCGCGTCGCCTATACCTGCCACGGCTTCCTCTTCAACCAGCCCGGCCCCTGGTCGCGCCGTGCTGCCTCGCTCGGCATGGAGTGGTTGGGCGGGCGGATGACCGACGTGTTCCTCACGGTCTCGGAGGAAGAGGCGGCCGACGCCCGCCGGCTCGGCATCGCACGCGCTGCAACGGCGGTGCTCAACGGCCGCGACCCGGCGAAATTCCACCCCGATCCGGCGGCGCGGGCGCGGGTGCGGGCCGCGCTCGACGTGCCGGAGGATCGCGTCGTCGTTGCCGCCGTCTCCCGCCTGGTGCGCCACAAGGGCCACGCGGAACTCGCCGCCGCGATGCGCGACGTGCCCGGGGCGGAGCTCTGGGTGGTCGGCAACCGGCTTGCCACAGATCGCGGCGAGGACGTGACGGCGACGCTGAGAGGGGCCGGACTCGGTGAGCGGCTACGGCTGCTCGGCTATCGCGAGGATGTCGCCGCCGTGCTCGCGGCGGCCGACATCTTCGCGTTGCCGAGCCATTTCGAGGGGCTGCCGATGTCGGTGATCGAGGCGATGCTGACCGGCCTGCCGGTGGTCGCCACCGATATTCGCGGGCCGCGCGAGCAGATCGTGAACGACGGGACCGGCCTGCTCGTGCCGCCGATGCAGGTGCCACCGCTGGCGCGCGCCCTCGCCCGGCTCGCCGCCGACCCCGCGTTGCGCGCGCAGATGGGCGAGGCGGGGCGTGAACGGGCGTTCGATCTATACGACGAGAGCAGGGTTGTCGGCCGGACGCTGGACCTGCTCGGTCTCTAGGTCTATCCCGCCGGCGTCCGAGCATCAGGTGCCGCCATGACCGATATCGTCCCCATCCGCCGCGCGCTGATCTCCGTCTCCGACAAGTCCGGGCTGGTGCCGTTCGCTGAGGCGCTGACCGCGCGCGGCGTGGAAATCCTGTCGACCGGCGGTTCGGCCCAGGCGTTGCGGGAGGCTGGCGTCGCGGTGACGGAGGTGTCGGCGCATACCGGCTTTCCGGAGATTTTGGACGGGCGCGTCAAGACGCTGGTGCCGCAGATCCACGGCGGCATCCTGGGGCGCCGCGACAGCCCCGAGCACCTCGCACAGATGCAGGCGCACGGCATCGCGCCGATCGACCTCGTGGTGGTGAACCTCTATCCGTTCGAGGCGACGGTGGCGCGCGGTGCCACGGACGAGGAGTGCATCGAGAATATCGACATCGGCGGTCCGGCGCTGATCCGCGCCGCCGCCAAGAACCATGATTTCGTGGCCGTGCTGACCGAGCCGGCGCAGTACGTGACATTGCTGGCGGATCTTGCCGCGCATGGCGGCACGCACCATGCGCTCCGTCGCCATCTGGCGAGCGAGGCCTATGCTCGCACCAGCGCCTATGACGCGGCCATCGCCGCATGGTTCGCGGCGCGGCGCAGCGACGATTTCCCCGAGCGCCTCACGGTGTCCGGCGCGCTGCGCCAGACCCTCCGCTATGGCGAGAACCCGCATCAGCGCGCTGCTTTCTACGTCACCGGCGCGCGCCGGGGCGTTGCCACCGCCACGCAGGTTCAGGGCAAGGAGCTGTCCTACAACAACCTCAACGACACGGACGCGGCGTTCGAGTGCGCCGCCGAGTTCGAGGTGCCGACCGTGGCGATCATCAAGCACGCCAACCCGTGCGGCGTCGCCTCCGCCAAGTCGCTCGTGGAGGCGTGGGACGGCGCGCTGCGCTGCGACCCGGTTTCCGCCTATGGCGGCATCGTCGCGGTGAACCGCACGCTCGACGCGGCGGCGGCGGCGAAGATCGCGGCGATCTTCACCGAGGTCATCATCGCGCCGGACGCCGACGAGGCGGCGAAAGCGATCCTTGCGCGGCGCAAAAATCTCCGCCTGCTGCTGACCGGTGGCCTGCCCGACCCGGCCGCTCCTGGTACCACTTTCCGCAGCGTCGCGGGCGGCTTCCTGGCGCAGACCCGCGATTCGGGACGTATCTCGCCGGCGGAACTCAAGGTGGTGACGCAGCGCGCGCCGAGCGAGGCGGAGCTCGCCGACCTCGTGTTCGCGTTCCGGGTCTGCAAGCATGTGAAGTCGAATGCCATCGTCTACGCCAAATCCGGCGCCACGGTCGGCGTCGGCGCCGGCCAGATGAGCCGTGTGGACAGCGCACGCATCGCCGCCTGGAAGAGCGCCGAGGCGGCGAAGGCGGCCGGACTCGCAACACCATTGGCCGAGGGCAGCGTGGTCGCCTCCGACGCCTTCTTTCCGTTCGCCGACGGGCTGGAGGCGGCGGTCGCGGCGGGTGCGACGGCGGTGATCCAGCCGGGCGGCTCGATCCGCGACGCGGAGGTGATCGCCGCCGCCGACGCCGCCGGGGTCGCGATGGTGCTTACCGGGATGCGCCACTTCCGGCATTGAGCGGCGGCCGGCGCAGCACCACCGTCGTCGTCAGGATCGCCAGATCGGCTGCGTCACGGCCGCGAAACGGCGAGGCGAGCGGCAGGGATTTGAGGTCTTCGAGGCTCCTCCCGTCCGGCTTGCCCTCGACGAACAGCGGCGTGAAGCCGTGCCGCTCGAACAGCTTCATGTAGTCGCTGTGGCGCAGTCTGTTCTGACTGCGCCGGACGCACAGCATCCGCCAGAACAGGCCGTCCTCGTACCTGAGGAAGTGCAGCCGGCTGAGTCGCTTGTCGTGATGCTGCCAATGGTCGCTGTTGTCGATCAGGTGGCACATCATGCCGCCCGGACGCAGGATGCGCGCGAACTCCGGCATGTAGCCTTCGAGGACATCGGCCGGGATGTGCTCCAGCACGGTGCGCGAGATCACCACGTCGACACTGGCATCCGCGAGGTCGCGAGGGTTCCAGGGAACGAGATAGTCGTACGGCAGGGGGCGATCGAGACGTTCCCGGAACTGGCTTTCCGACAGGCCGAGCTCGCCGGTGAGGCGCGGCGCGCCTTCCCGGAGCACCCGCTTGGCCTCCTCGATGGTCCGCTCGTCCATGAGGCGATGGATGTCAGTGAACAATAGCCGGCTCGCGCCCGCCAGACGGAACAGCAGCGGCACCACCGGCAGCCAGCCGGTGCCGAGCTCGAGGAC
>DATIMU010000262.1:0-2017 GCA_035475015.1 Acetobacteraceae bacterium | reverse complement strand
AGGATGCCGAGCACCGCCGGCCCGCGTACGATCTCATCGAACAGCGGATGGACCTTGTGTGGCGTCTTGATCCGGCGGACGCGCGGGCTGGCGGGGCTGTGGCCCGGCTCCAGATCATAGACGGAGGTATGCTCCGTGATTGAAGCCGCCCCGGCGACCAGCTCGGCCACCACCGAGCGCAGCTGTGCCAGCGTGCCCGCGCCGAGCACCTCGGGCACCACGATCAGGCCGTCACGCCGATACACGCGCACATCGTCGTCGGAGATCATCTTGCCGTTCCTCCTTGTCGCCGTGGAATGTTAGCGCTGTCATCGCCGGGCGCGCAACCCTCCGGGGCAGGCACAAAGCTCGGCGTGCATTTCGCCGGGGGTTGGCTAATTCTGCCGGGAATGGAGCCGACCCGATCCGATCAGCCGCCCTCCCCGGCGCCGACCCTGGCGGCGGTGGCCGAGCTGGCGCGCGTCTCGGCCATCACCGTGAGTCGGGTGGTGCGGCTGCCCAACCTGGTCGCGCCGGAGACGCGGGCGCGCGTCGAGGCGGCGATGCGGGACCTGGGCTACGTGCCGAACCTGGTCGCCGGCGCGCTGGCGAGTGCGCGGACCAATTCGGTCGGCGTGCTGGTGCCGACCATCGCCAACTCGATTTTTGCCGACACCGTCCAGGGACTGTCCGACGAACTGGAGCCGCTCGGCTTCGCGGTGATCCTGGCGCAGTCCGGCTACGACGCCGCGCGGGAGGACCGGATGCTCGCGGCACTGCTGGCGCGGCGGCCCGAGGCGATCATCATGGTGGGCTCCCCGGCGACGGCGGAGGGTGCTGGGCTGCTGCGGCGCGCCCGCATCCCCGTGGTGGAAACCTGGGAGTTGCCGGACGCGCCGATCGACGGGGTGGCCGGCTTCGACAACCGCGCGGCGGGGATTGCCGTCGCCGAGCACCTGATCGCGCAGGGCCGCCGCCGCCTGGCGTTCATCGGCGGCGACGATCCACGGGCGACCCGCCGCTGGATCGGCTACAGCGAAACCGCGCTCGCGGCCGGGCTCGCGATGCCACGGCGGATGATTCTCGGCCGCGACGCCTCGGGTGGCGCGGCCGCGCGGGTTGGCCTGCCCGACGCCGACGCGGTGTTCGCGGCCAACGACGCGCTCGCCATCGGCCTGCTGGCCAGCCTGCGCGACGCCGGGCTGGCCCGGGATGGCCCGGGGCCGGCGCAACCCGTGGCCGTCGTCGGGCTCGGTGATCTCGAGATGGGGCGGCTGATCGCGCCCCGGCTCAGCACCATCCGGGTGCATGGCGCGGCGATCGGACGCGCCGCGGCGCGGTTGACGCTCGACCGCGCCGGGCCGCGCCGCGTCGATCTGGGGTTCGAGCTCGTGCTACGGGAGAGCGGCTGATCCCTCATGCGTCGCGATCAGCAGGCGGTTGGTTGCGTACGAAATGAATATCCGCTGGCCGCGCAGCAGGTCCATGCCGAGCAGCATGTCGAACGCGAAGCCGCCGGCCGGGGCGCCGAACATCAGGGTCACGTCGCGATACTCCACGGGGCCGAGCCGCGCCGCCGCGAACACGCGACTGCGCAGCGGCAACGCTTGCCGACCGATGCCGTGCGCGCCTGGCGCGGCCGTCGTCGCCTCCGGTGCGATGCCGAGCCGGGCCGCGCCCCTGCGGCTGACGAGCGAGGCCGAGGCGCCGGTGTCGAGTTGTGCCATGAGCGTGCGGCCGTCGATCTCGACGGGTGCGAGGATCGCGTAGGGTCTGGGGCGCGTAAGCGGGACGGACGTGTTCGCCGGTGCCCACGGGATCGCCTGGTGCGCGCAGCCCACGGTCTCGTAGAGGGTCAGCTTGCCGCCTGGCGGATCGAGATCGAGGTCGAACGCCGAGAGATAGTCCGCGCCAAGCAGCCCGGAGATCGTGCGGCCGCCGAGTTCGTGCCACGGCAGCGGGGCGACGACGAAGCTGAGTGCCGGGTTGACGCCGCGCCGGCGGAGCGCGAGGCCGCCGATCGCGAAGGATCGCGGCA
>DATIMU010000261.1:0-1659 GCA_035475015.1 Acetobacteraceae bacterium | reverse complement strand
GCGCCAGCGCCGCCTGCACCGCCGCCGCGTCGCCGGTGGGCGCGCCGTGCTCCAGCAGCGCCGCCCACGATTCGGCGAGCGCAATGGACTCGCCGCGGGAGTCGTCGAGCCGCTCCTCTTCGGAGAGGTAGGTCGAGAGCTCCGTGGCGGCCAGCACCAGGAGCACCGCCATGATCGCTGTGAGCAGCGCCAATCGCCGCGAGAGACCCATGCGATGCCGGGAGGAAGTGATCGAAGCGCGCCGACGCGGCTCCGGCCTTGAATCTGGCTCGGAGCCGGACGCGCGGCCAGCACGCGCCGCCTGGGCGGGATCGATGGTAGGCGTGGTCATGGACGGGACGTCGGCTCGCGGTCGAGAGCGGCGGCGCGGGTGCACGCCTTGTGCCGATCGGCGGGCCCAGTGCCGTCCCCGCTGCGCGACCGGACCTCGGCCGGCCGTCAGCCATCTGCGGGCCCACGAGCGGGACAGCTTGTCCGCACGCCACATCCGGGGACACATTGGCCGAGCGCGCGAATCTTCCGGTCGCCGCCGTGCGTCGGGAGTGCGGCCGACCACAGCCTTCACCCATCCTGCCATTGCCTTCGAGGACCGTCGCATGATCCGCAGACCCGTCGCGCTCGCCCTCGCCGTTGCGGCCATCGCGCCGCTCGCCCTTCCCCATCCCGCCGCCGCGCAGTCCACCGAGCACGGCGCCTTCGTCACCCGGCTCGGCAACGACACGCTCGCGGTGGAGCGCTTCACCCGCACCGGCTCGCGGCTGGAGGCCGATCGCGTCATCCGCTCGCCCCGCACCTCGGTGCTGCACTACGTCGCCACCATCGGCCCCGATGGGCGGGTGACGCGGATCGAGGGATCGAGCCGCCCCGGCAGCGCGCTCGATGCGCCGGCGACGCAGTCGAGCACCATCGAGTTTAGCCGCGACACCGCGGTCGTCACGCTGCACATGGGCGACAGCACGCGCACGATGCACGTCGCCGCGCCCGCCGGCGCCGTGCCGATGTTCAACATGACCTACGCGCTCTACGAGCAGGCCATCCGCCAGGCAATGATGAGCAAGGCCGACAGCGTCCCGGTATGGCTGGTCTTCGCCGGCGCGCCGCAGGCGACCGAGAGCTGGGTGAGCCGCGGGAAGAACCGCGACTCGGTCACCATCGGCACCTTTGGGTTGCCGTCGCACGCGCGGGTGGACGCGCACGGACGCATGCTCGGCTTCGAGGGGCTGCAGACCACCGTGAAGGTGGTGGTCACCCGCATTCCCGACGCCGACATCACGGCGCTGGCCCGCGCCTTTGCCGCGAAGGACGCGTCGAGCCGGCCGATGGGACAGCTCAGCCCGCGTGATACGGCGCGAGCCGAGTTCGCCGGCGCCCATCTGCTGGTGGATTATGGTCGGCCGAGTCAGCGCGGCCGCACGATCCTGGGCGGCATTGTTCCGTGGGGCCAGGTCTGGCGCACCGGCGCCAACGCCGCGACGCAGTTCGAGACCGACCGCGACCTCGTCATCGGCGGCACGCCGATCAAGGCGGGGAAGTACACCCTCTGGACCCTGCCCGCCGAGAGCGGCACGCAGCTCATCGTCAACGCAGAGACCGGGCAGTGGGGCACCGACTACAACGCATCGCACGACGTCGCCCACATCCCGGTCCGCACTGCGTCGC
>DATIMU010000260.1:0-3124 GCA_035475015.1 Acetobacteraceae bacterium | reverse complement strand
CGCGCGAGGACGCGATCCCGGTCGGCGCCCGGGTGTTCCACCAGAAATTCGGCTACGGCACCGTGACCTCCTCGGAGGACGACCGGCTGGACATCGCCTTCGACAAGGCGGGCGACAAGCGCGTGCTGGACCGCTTCGTGGAGAAGGCATGAGCCGCCGCCGCGCGACCCCGCTGGAGACGGTCTCGGTAGAGGTGTCGGAAAGCGCGGTCGAGGCCTACGAGGCGGCGTTGCGGAGTGCGTGCGAGACGGTGGGCTTTTTCCTCGATGACGCCACCGGACGCTGGCGCATCGAGGGCGTCAAGGCGGTCGGCGAGGCCGAGTCCGAGCTGATCGGCGGGTTGGCCCTCGCGGCGATGGTCAGCGGCGAGGGGGCCGAGCTGGTGCGCCAGCCGACGCCGGCGGAGGGCTGGCTCGCGCGGACCCACGCCGCGTTTCCCGAGCAGCCGGTCGGACGGCGGTTCGCGGTGCGCGGCACGCATCTCGACGGGCCGCCGATGCCGGGGCGGATCACCCTGAGCCTGGATGCCGGCGTGGCGTTCGGCTCCGGCGAGCACGGCTCGACGCGGGGCTGTCTGATCGCATTCGAGCGCGTCGCGTATCGCCGGCCACGTCGCATTCTCGATTTGGGCACTGGCTCGGGCATTCTCGCGATGGCCGCCGCGCGGCTGCTGCACCGGAGGATTTTGGCGAGCGACATCGATCCCTGGTCGGTACGGGTGGCCGCCGAGAACGCGGCACTGAATGGGGTTGCCCGGCTGGTTCGCTGCCGTCAGACAGATGGCTGGAAGAGCCCAGGGCTGCGAGCGGCGGGGCCGTACGACCTGGTGTTCGCCAACATCCTGGCCCGGCCCCTCTGCGCGATGGCCAAGGATCTCGCGGCACATCTCGCTCCGGGCGGCACGGCGATCCTGGCGGGCCTCCTGCAGACCCAGGCCCGCCTGGTGCTGGCGGCGCACCGTAGGCGGGGCCTGGTTCTGGAAGGCGGGGTCCGCGAAGGACCGTGGACGACGCTGATCCTTCGCGCGGGCGCGACGTGAAGGCGGCTCGATCAGCCGCGGGCGCGATGCTCCGCGGCGAATGCGGGGTCGAACACCCGGTGGATGTCGCCGCGGGTGATGCCGATATCGGCCAGTTCGCGATCGGTCAGCGAGTGCAGCTCATTGAACACCCTCTGCCGCCCGCGAATCGCGGAGACCGCCTGCCCGATGCGCTGGCCAAGGCCGCGCGAGGCGCGCTCGGGGCGGACGGCCTGCTCGGCGGGGGCCCGGGCGCTGATGTGGTGCGGGAAGACGTCGTTCGGGAAGATGGGTGCGAGTTGGTGCTTGGAAAAAGATGCGGTCATGGGTTTGATCCCCAGTCGGTCGTAAGTCTCCCGGGTCCGGCGCCGGCGTCCGATCGACGAGGGCGTCCCCGAAATTTAACGAGTTGCAAGATGGTAGCTTGAATGCTGCAGTGCAGCAGGGAAATGGCCGAGCCTGATATGCGATATTTGCATGGAATTTCTCGGCCGATGCGTCCGGCGCATGTCAGGATTGAGAGGGTCGGCGAATGAATGCGGCGGAGAAGCTGGCGGCATTGCGTGCGGAACTGGCCCGGCAGGGGCTGGACGGCTTCATCGTGCCGCGGGCCGACGAGCATCTTGGCGAATATGTGCCGGAGGGGGCCGAGCGGCTGGCCTGGCTGACCGGCTTCACCGGCAGCGCCGGCCTGGCCGCCATCCTGGCGGATCGGGCCGCGGTGTTCACCGACGGGCGCTACGTCCTGCAACTCGCGGCGCAGACCGACGCGGCACTGTGGGAGCGGCGCCACATCACCGAGGAGCCGCCGCCCGGCTGGCTCGCGGCCAACGCCAAGCCGGCTGCGAGGATCGGCTACGACCCGCTGCTGGTCAGCGAGGAGGGGCTGGGGCGCTATGCCGAGGCGGGGCTGGCGATGGTCCCGGCATCGCGCAATCCGGTGGACGCGGTGTGGCCGGACCGCCCGGGGCCGCCGATGGCGCCGGCATTGCCGCATCCGCTGGAATATGCCGGCCTGAGTGCCGCCGACAAGCGCGAGCAGGTCGCCGAGACGCTGCGCAAGGCACGGCAGGATGCCGCGATCGTCACCGATCCGGCGTCGATCGCGTGGCTGCTGAACATCAGAGGGAACGACGTGCCGTTCACGCCGTTCGCCCTGGGCTTCGCGGTGGCGCACGCCGATGCGCGGGCCGAACTGTTCATGGAACCGGCCAAGCTGCCCGACGCGACGCGTGCCTGGCTCGGTAATGCCGTGGCGATCGAGGGCAGGGAGGCGCTGCTTCCCTCGCTCACGCGCCTTGCCGGCAAGCGGGTGCGGGTCGATGCCGCCGGCTCGCCGGTGTGGTTCGCGCAAGTGCTGCGCGAGGCCGGGGCCGAGGTGGTCGCCGGCGCCGATCCGTGTCTGCTGCCCAAGGCGTGCAAGAACCCGGTCGAGCAGCAGGGTGCCCGTGACGTGCATCGGCGCGACGCCGTGGCGGTCTGCCGGTTCCTGCATTTTCTATCGGAGGCCGGACCCGCCGGCACGGCGACGGAGATCTCCGCCACCGACCGGCTGCTGCGCTATCGCGCGGAGGTCGAGGGCTTTCGCGGCGAGTCCTTTCCGGCGATCTCGGGTGCCGGCGAGCATGGCGCGATCATCCACTACCGCGTCACCGAGGAGAGCAACCGGCCGATCCGTCCGAACGAGGTGTATCTCATCGATTCGGGCGCTCAGTTCGTCGACGGCACCACCGACGTCACCCGCACGATCTGGACCGGCCATTCGCCTGCGCCTCGCGAACTGCGCGAGCGGGCGACGCGGGTGATGCAGGGGCACATCGCGATCGCGACGCTGGTGTTCCCCCAGGGCGTCGCAGGCGCGCATCTCGACGCCTTCGCCCGCCGCGCGCTGTGGCAGGCGGGGCTCGACTACGACCACGGCACGGGTCACGGAGTCGGCAGCTACTTGTCGGTGCATGAGGGCCCGGTCAGCCTATCCCGCGCGGCCAAGCCGGTGCCGATCGCCGCGGGGATGATCCTGTCGAACGAGCCGGGCTTTTATCTGGCTGGCGAATACGGCATCCGCTTGGAAAACCTATTGCTGGTGCAGCCGGCGGAATTGCCGGG
>DATIMU010000259.1:0-6087 GCA_035475015.1 Acetobacteraceae bacterium | reverse complement strand
CTTGGTGCTGAGATAGAAGAAGGTCAGCCCCTCGTGCTTCGGCCTGTCGAAGTCGCTGCGCGCGATCAGCACGCCGTAATCCGCCTCGTGCGCCATCGAGGTCCAGATCTTCTGGCCGTTGACCACCCACTCGTCGCCGTCACGCTCGACACGGGTACGCAACGCCCCCAGATCGGAGCCGCCGGCCGGCTCGGAGAAGAACTGGCACCACACCTCGTCGGCGCGCAGCGCGGCGGGGGCGAAGCGGTCGCGCTGCTCCTGGGTGCCCCAGCGGCAGATCGTCGGGATGCACATGCCGAGGCCGAGACCGAAAATGCCTGTCAGAGTCTTGTACTTCGCCTCCTCCTGGCTGTAGATCACCTGCTGGATCGGCGTCCCGCCCTGCCCGTGCCACTCCTTCGGCCAGGTGATTCCGGCGAAACCGGCGTCGAACTTCTTGCGCTGGAACGCCTTCGCCTCGGCCATCGCGCCAGGCGCGTCCTGGCCGCGCCGGTAGCCCAGCACCTCGCCGGGCTTCCTGCGTTCCGCATTGGCGTCGAGAAAGGCGCGGCAACTCGCGCGATAGGCGGCCTCCTCGGGCGAGTCCTCGAAATCCATGCTTTTCCTCCCCGGCCCCTACGCCGCTTCGACGCCGGTCACGTTGCGCGCGCGCAATTCGGCGATCAGCCGGTGCTTCCATTCCCGCCCGCTGCCGAGCGCCAACCCCAACAGCTTGGCGCGGCGATAATACAGGTGGCAGTCGAACTGCCACGTATAGCCCATTCCGCCATGCGTCTGGATGTTCTCCTTGGTCGCCACCCAGCCCGCCTCGCACGCGGCGATGCGCGCCGTCGCGGCGGCGATCGGCAGCTCGGCGGCGTCGCTGTGCAGCGCCCAGGCGCCGTAATAGGCGTTCGATCGCGCCAGCTCCAACGCCACGTAGATGTCGGCGAGCTTGTGCTTGATCGCCTGAAACGAGCCGATCGGCCGGCCGAACGCATAGCGCGTGAGCGCGTAGTCGCGCGCCATTTCCAGCGCCGCTTCCGCCCCGCCGACCTGCTCGAAAGCCATCATCACGGCGGCACGGTCGAGCAGCGCGCGGATCGCACCCGGCCCGATCGCGCCCGGCAGCGGCTCGGCCGGTGCGCCGTCGAAGCGGATGCGGGCATGGCCGCGCGATGGGTCGAACGTGCTCACCGTCTCGCGCGTCACGCCGGGCGCGGCAAGATCGACCAGATACAACGACGGCACGCCCTCGGCCGAGCGCACCGCGACCACGGCGAAATCCGCCGCCTCGCCATCCGCCACCGGCGCTTTCACCCCGCTCAGCTTGCCCTCGGTCGCGCTGCTCTCCAGACGTATTGGATCGACCACGCCCGGCCGCTCCGCATACGCAAAAGTACCGGTCGAGGCGCCGCTCGCCAGCCTTGTCAGATGATACTGCTTCTGCGCCGGGCTGCCGAACAGCAGCAGCGCCTCGGTGGCGAGATACACCGACGAGGCGAACGGCACCGGCGCGATGGCGCGGCCGATCTCCTCGGCCAGCACGCACACGGCCAGCCGCCCCAAGCCGGCACCGCCGTACTCCTCCGGGATCGACGCCCCGGTCCAGCCCATGTTCGCCATTTCCCGCCACAGCGGACGGTCGAGCTGCTCGCCGCCTTCCAGCACGCGGCGGGCCACGCCGGTCGGGCAACGCTCGCGCAGGAACTCGCGCGCCGTCTCGCGCAGCTGCTTCAGCTCGTCGGGAAAGTCGAAATCCACCCCGTTTCCCCCGCCTTCTCCGGCCGATATGGCTTGCAGGCAGCAAAGCCGATTTGGCCGCCCCCGGCAATGGCACGCCGGCGGCGCGGCTTGACCGCAAGCGGCGCCGTTTCGATGATGCGGTCACACGGGAGGAAACCGTCCATGAGTGCATCGAGCGCAGCCCGGCTCGCGCCCTACCGGGTCGAGGCGTACAACACCGCCAAGGACTCCGAGAACAAGATCCACGACGACAGCATAGCGAGAAAGTTCGGATTCACCGGCGGACTGGTCCCCGGCGTCGACGTCTACGCCTACATGACGCACCTTCCGGTGCAACGCTGGGGCCGCGACTGGTTGGAACGTGGCACCGCCGAGTGCCGCTTCGGCAAGCCCGTGTATGACGGCGAGACTGCCACCGTGACCGCGCGCGAGACACCGGAAGGATTGGCCATCGAGGTGGAGAGCCAAGGCCACTCCTGCGCCGTCGGCACCGCGGCGCTACCCGCCGAGGCCACCGCGCCGCCCGCCGTGGAGAGCTATCGGATCGCGCCGCCGCCTGCCGACACCGCCCGGCCGCCGGCGAGCGAGACTTCGCTGGCACCCGGCGCCTGGATCAACTCGCGGCCGATCCCGGTGACGCCGGAATTCGCCGCGCGATATCTTGAGGATCTGCGTGAGACCGACCCACTATACGCGCGCGAGGGCCTGGCGCATCCCGGCTTGCTCCTGCGAATGTGCAACCGCGTGCTTGGGCACAATGTCGTGCTCGGGCCGTGGATTCATGTCGGCAGCGTGGTGCGCCATCACGGCCTCGCGCACGTCGGCGAGACGCTGATCGCCCGTGCGAGGGTCGCCGGCAATTACGAGCGCAAGGGGCACCGCTTCGTCGATCTCGACGCGCTCGTGCTGTCCGACGGGCGGCCCGTCGCGCATGTGCTGCACACCGCGATCTGGCTGCCGCGCCAGCTCGCCGCCGCCTGAACCGGAGCACACGCCATGCGCGTCTCGACGCATATTCCCCTGCGCGACTGGAAGGATGTCGGCCCCGCCGCCCGTGCGGCGGAGGAAGCCGGCTTCGACGCCATCCAGTTCCCCGAAATCAAATACGACCCGTTCATGCCGCTCGCCCTCGCCACGATGGCGACCACGCGCATCCACATGGTTACATCCGTGGCGATCGCCTTCCCGCGCAGCCCGATGATCGTCGCCGCCGAGGGGTGGGATCTCGCGCGCAACTCCGGCGGGCGCTTTACCTTGGGCCTCGGCAGCCAGGTGCGCGCGCATAACGAGCGCCGTTTCAGCGTGCCCTGGATCGCCCCCGCCGCGCGCATGGGCGAATACGTCGAGGCGCTGCGCGCGATCTGGCGCGCGTGGCAGACCGGCGAGAAGCTGAACTTCCAAGGCAAGCACTACCAGTTCACGCTGATGACGCCCGAATTTTCTCCAGGCAAGCAGGAAGTTCCCGCCCCGCCCGTGAGCATCGCCGCCGTCGGCCCGGTAATGCTGCGCACCGCCGCACGCCTCTGCGACGGCGTGCGCCTGCACGGCTTCGCGACGCGCCGCTACCTCGAGGAAGTGGTGCGCCCGATGCTCACCGAGGAACTCGCAAAAGCGGAAAAGTCC
The DNA here is from genome assembly GCA_035475015.1 of Acetobacteraceae bacterium. Lineage (GTDB taxonomy): Bacteria > Pseudomonadota > Alphaproteobacteria > Acetobacterales > Acetobacteraceae > JAFKFI01. Next base: position 2,739 of record DATIMU010000259.1, on the reverse strand, counting down.
TGGGAGAATTTCGAGGTCTCGGGCGGCGGCTTCGTCGTCACCGGCCCGGACGAGGCGGCCGTCGCGCGCGCCGCCGAGGGCATCCGCTACCGCGTGGCATTCTACGGCTCGACGCCGGCCTATCGCGGCGTGCTCGACCTGCACGGCCACGGCGAGCTCGGCGACCGGCTCAACCAGATGTCGCGACGCGGCGAGTGGAGCGAGATGGCGAAGCAGATCCCCGACGAGGTGCTGGACCTGTTCGTCGCCCGCGCCACCTACGACCGGCTGCCCGAGGCGATCGAGCGGCGCTTCGGCGGCGTGGTCGACAGCGTGAGCTTCGAGTTCCTGCCCGAGGATGGGCCGGAGGTGCGCCGCCGCGTGGTCGAAGCGGTGCGCCGTGTTCCACACCGGTTCCGGGATTTCAAAGCGGCATAACCGCACTGGAACCCCGGGCCGTTCCGTGGTCTTATTGCGGACTGGCATGGACCGGGGCGCCGGGTATGACCACACGCCGCCTCGCCGCCATCATGGTGGCCGACATCGCCGGCTATTCGCGGCTGATGCACGCCGACGAAGAGGCAACCCATGCCCGCCTTACGCGCCTGATGACCGGCGTGATCGAGCCCGCCGTAGCCGGCCACGGCGGCCGGATCGTGAAGCGCACTGGCGACGGTTTTCTGGCGGAGTTCGGCAGCGCCGTGGAGGCCGTGGCATCGGCGCTGCAATTTCAGAGCAACATTGCCGCCGAACCGGGGGCCGAGCCGGTCCGTTTTCGCGTCGGCGTGCATCTCGGTGACGTAATTGTCGAGCCGCACGACATCTTCGGGGACGGCGTGAACATCGCCGCGCGGCTGGAATCATTGGCAGACCCCGGGGGAATCCTCGTTTCGGGCGTGGTGCATGAGACGGTACGCGGCCGCGTCGGCTGCGGCTTCGAGGATTTGGGCGAGCAGGCGCTGAAGAACATCGCCCGCCCAGTGCGCGCCTATCGGCCGGTCGCGGCAACGGCGCCGTCCCGACCCACTCTTACGCTGCCGGACCGGGCCTCGATCGCCGTGCTGCCGTTCCAGAACATGAGCGGCGATCCCGAGCAGGAGTATTTCGCCGACGGCATGGTGGACGAGATCATCACCGGCCTGTCGCGCGTGCGCTGGTTCTTCGTCATCTCGCGCAATTCGAGCTTCACCTACAAGGGTCGCGCGGTGGACGTGAAACAGGTAGGCCGCGAGCTCGGCGTGCGCTACGTGCTGGAGGGCAGCATCCGCAAGGCGGCGGGGCGCGTCCGGATCACCGGGCAGCTGATCGATGCCACGACCGGCGGCCACATCTGGGCCGACCGCTTCGACGGCGACCTCGCGGATATCTTCGAGCTGCAAGACCGCGTGACGGAAAGTGTTGTGGCTGCGATCGAGCCGAGTTTGCTGAACGCCGAGATTCAGAGGGCGCAGGCAAAGCCGACGGAGAGCCTGGACGCATATGACCTCTATCTGCGCGCTCTGTCGCACTTCTATTCGAAAACGCGCGCCGACCTCGACGCAGCGACGGTTCTGCTGAGACGCGCTCTCTCGATCGACCCATCCTTCACGCCAGCGAAGGGAACGCTCGTTGTCGCCTACACCCAGCGGATCGCGCAAGGCTGGGCCGAGACTGGTGAGGCGGAGACGGCAGTTGCCCTGGCGCGCGAATGCGCCGTGGAAGGACGTGACGATCCGATCTCACTCCGCTCCGCCGGACATGCACTGGCGTTGCTGGCCGGCGAGCGGGAGGAAGGCGTGGCGCTGCAGCAACGCGCAATGCACTTCAATCCGAACTCTCCCGCAACCCTGGTTTGGGCAGGGTGGACCTACTGCTTCGCTGGCCAGCCAGAGCCCGCAATCGAATGTCTATCACGCGCGCTCCGGCTAGATCCGCTTGGCGCGGAGGTCATAGATGTGGCTTCTGGCCTCGCCCTCGCTCATCTTTTGGCCGGCCGACTGCAGGAAGCACTGGACTATACGGAACGCGCCCTACACGCGAGTCCGGACTGGCGACCGACGCTGCGCTTCAGGATCGCGGCCTTGATGGGCGTAGGCCGCATCGACGAAGCGCGTGCGCTGGCACAGCGGCTGCTCGCGGTGGACCCTGAATTCCGCCTCTCCACTCGGCCCGTGAGCTTCGGCCACGGCGCGATGCGCGAGGTGTACAGGAACGCGCTGCGCGACGCGGGGCTTCCCGAGTAGTTCGCCGCCCGGCCCACCGCCACCAACCTCATCCACCACATCCAGACGAAATAACGCAAACGCGGCTTGAGGCGCCGCGCCGCAGACGACAGGATGGCGCGATCACGGGGAGGACAGAATGGGCCAGGTTCAGGACAAAATCGCGATCGTCACCGGCGGCGCGTCCGGCATCGGCGCCGCCAGCGCGGAAACCCTCGCGCGGGAAGGAGCGAAAGTCGTCGTCACCGACATCGACGAGGCGGGTGGCACCGCGGTCGTCGGGCGCATCACGAGCGCTGGCGGCGAGGCGGTGTTCCTCCGGCAGGACGTCACCGACGAGGCACGCTGGCAGGAGGTCGTCGCGGAGACCGAGCGCCGCTTCGGCCGGCTCGACATCCTGTTCTCCAATGCCGGCATCGGCATCATCTGCTCGGTGTTCGAGATGTCGCTCGCCGATTTCCGCCGGCAGACCGCGATCAATCTCGACGGCGTGTTTCTCTCCGTCAAATACGCGGTGCCGGCGATGCGGCGCGCCGGCGGCGGCTCGATCATCATCACC
>DATIMU010000258.1:0-1595 GCA_035475015.1 Acetobacteraceae bacterium | reverse complement strand
AAACCGCCACTTCTGTATGTAGTTCCGCTCGACCGTCCGGTCGTAGCTGTTGTCGCGCATGGCGGGGGTGCTCCTCTGCAACACCCCGCCATCAACGAATTAGCGAACCTCTACAATTGCGAGCGAAGCGCGGCAATCCATCGTGCCCGGAAGCGGGAGGCTGCGCGTGTGCGGGCGCGATGGATCGCCGCGCTGCGCTCGCGGTGACGAAGTCCTTTTTCATTGCCCTTCCATAACGTTATGCCACCGGACATGTCCGCCGCCGCCCTCTCCCTCCCAAGCTGCTGACCGTGTTCCGGGCGGGGTTTGACGAGATGCTGCAGGCGCTGCTCGGTTTGCCGCCTTTTCCTGACTGACGGCGTGCCGGTTGGTTGCTCCGTGTCTGTGGGATGGCGGACTGAAGTCCGCCCTACGGATCGCGACGCAACGGCGTAGGGCGGACTTCAGTCCGCCATCTTTCGCGGATGCCGTCTTTCGCGGATGCGATCTGGCTGACGCGGCTCTAGATGCGCCGGACCACGTAGGTCTCCGCCAGCGCCGCTACGATCGCGTCGGCGTGGACCGGGTCGCGTGCTTCCACCATGACCTCGAGCTCGGCGGCCTGGACGCTGGAGGCGGCGAACAGGCGCTGGTGCGATACCTCGATGATGTTGCCCCCGGAGGCGCCGATCTTGCCGGCGATGTCGGCCAGCACGCCGGGGCGGTCGGGGATCTGCAGATGGAGGCGCAACAGGCGCCCGTCGCGCAGCAAATTGCGCAGCAGCACGTTGGACAGGATGCGCGCGTCGATGTTGCCGCCGGTGATGGGAATGCCGACGCGCTGGCCGCGAAACCGCGCCGGGTCGGTGAGCAGCACCGCGAGTCCGGCCGCGCCGGCGCCCTCGGCGACGATCTTGGCACCCTCGGCCAGCAGGCCGACGGCTTCCTCGATGGCGTGCTCCGAGGCGGTCAGCACCCCGGCGGCGTGCTGGCGGATCGCGGCGAGCGGGGTCTCGCCGATGTCGCGCACCGCGATGCCCTCGGCGATGGTGGCGCCGCCGACCTCGACGGGGCGGCCGGCGAGGCGCTGCGCCATCGCGGGGTAGGACTCCACCTCGGCGCCGAACACCGCGATGCCCGGACGCAGCGACGTGGCGGCAACCGCGCAGCCGGCCAGCAGCCCGCCGCCGCCGACCGGGATGATGAGCGCGTCGAGATCGGGTGCGTCCTGCAGCAATTCGAGCGCCACGGTGCCCTGTCCGGCGATCACCGCGGGATCGTCGTAGGGATGGATGAACACGAAGCCTTTCTCGGCGGCCAGCGTGTGCGCGTGCGCTGCGGCTTCGGCGAGGGTCGCGCCCTGCAGCACGATCTCGGCACCCCACGCCGCGGTGCGCGTCACCTTGGTCGCCGGCGTGAAGCTCGGCATCACGATGGTCGCCGCGATGCCGAGCAGGCTGGCATGGCGCGCGACGGCCTGGGCGTGGTTGCCGGCCGACATGGCGATGACGCCGCGCCGGCGCTCGGCGGCGGAGAGCAGGGCCAGCCGGTTGGCCGCGCCGCGTTCCTTGAAGGCGCCGGTGGCCTGCAAATTCTCCAGCTTGAGCACCACCTCG
>DATIMU010000257.1:0-2963 GCA_035475015.1 Acetobacteraceae bacterium | reverse complement strand
GGTCGAGCGCCTCGCCGCGATAGCCGGCCTCCCAGGCGCGCGCCTTGAGGATCGGCCGGACGCTCTCGGCCAAGAGGCCCTGGCGGCCGAGGGCGTCGCCGCGGGTGATGCGGCGAGACACCCAGCCCTGGCGGATGCCGGTGGCGTCGAGCCAACTGCGAACCGCCCCCACGGGACAGTACGCGGCGAGCGGATTGGCGGCGACATGGACAAGGCTGCCCTCCCGTGCGGGCCGAAGGACAGGTCGCCGACTCGGATCTCGACCAGCTCGGAGCGGAGAAAGGCGCCGACGAAGCCGAGCAGGATCGGCGCCGGTCGCGCTCGCCGCGCAAATCCCCGCCGCAGATGCCCGCCAGCTTGATGACATCGGCGATGAGCAGCGGGGCGGGCTGAACGCGCTGCCGGAAATCGCGCCCGCCCGACCCGGAGCCGGGAAATCGGCTCTATGGCTCCGGCAGGTCCCGTTTTGTGTGCACGAACCGGAGGATTTCGAGGGGATCAGTCTCCGCATCGTGGACGAGGACGTAGCCGAAGCGGGTCAGGGACCAGAACCGGTAGGGCGCAGGGGCGGGCGATTGCGCGCGCCTGCCGGGGTACGGATTCCTCCCGAGTCGATGGGTCGCAGTCTCCAGAGTGACTCGCACAGTCATGTGGTCTCTTCCTTTCGGTGTCGAAGCGCAGCGCCGCGCTGCGCTCCTGCCCGTCGGCGAGACCGGGTAGGGAAGGGTGCGGATTCGGCCGGGCGCGGCAGGAGGGCGGGCAAGCGGGGCTTCTTGGAGCCCTGCGCCGTCCCGCCTCCCTGCCGTGCTGTAGGCCGAATTCGGCAGGAAAACCGTAGGGCAGCGCCCTCTGGTTTCCCTGCGGCGGCGCCGGCGGCGCCGATCCATGCGCGCGTCAGGCATCGTCACCCGAAGGGCGGAGACGCCTCGCTTTGGCGGCTTCGGGAGCGCAGCGCGTAGAGCCCGGCCCCGCAGGGGAGACGCCCGCCGTCGTCACTGTTGTGCCGACCGAAGACACGGTGCCAGGGGCGAGCATAGGGCGGATGCTGGCAACCAGGCGCCTCCCGCGTGCTATAAGATCCCCATGTCCACGTTGTCGCCAATCGAGTCGGAGTTCGCCACGACTGAGGAGGCCGAGGCCTATGATCGCTGGTTCCGCGCCAAGGTGCGCGCGAGCCTCGCGGACAAGCGGCCGAGCCTGCCGCACGACGCGGCCATGTCCGAGATGGACGCGATCATCACCGAAGCCGAGCAGCAGCGCCGTTAGGCTGGATGGCAGTGCGGCCCATCGTCTGGCGCGCCGCGGCGCGCGACGATCTGGCTGCGATCGTCCGCTATATCGCGAGAGGCAATCCGACGGCCGCGCGCCGCATAAAGTCGGTGATCGAGGACGCTGTGCAGCCGCTGGCCGAGCATCCGTATCTCTTTCGGCCCGACCGGGTGCCGGGAACGCGCGAGCTGATCGCCCATCCCAACTACCTCGTCGTCTATCGCGTCACGGCCGAGCAAGTCGAGATCGTCAGCGTGCTCCACGCACGCCGGCAATACCCCTGAGCGCAGTGCCTATCGAATGGGGCCAAGCGTGATGACCTCGATATCGCACCTGGCGGAGTTTCGCCGGCTTGCCCGGTGGGGTAAGCGATTATCGCCAGACAGAGGGATCGACATGCGTCGCCGGGAGACGCTCGATCGTCAGATGCCGAGCTGGACACTGACAGCGCGAACAACGGCGTTGACGTCCTCCGCCGATAGCGTGCCCAGTCGCCGCTGCAGCCGCCGCTTGCTGGCCGTGGTGAGCTGATCGGCCATAGCCTTGCGCGGTGCGCCGTTGAGCGTGACGCCGGCTTCTGCTGGGTAGAGACGCGCGACCTGGCTGGAGATCGGCACCACCTGAACGCGGTTCAGCAGGGCGTTGGCGGTGTCGTTGCTCAGCACCACGGCAGGGCGGGTTTTCTGAACCTCCCCGCCGATAGACGGGTCGAAGGACGCCAGCCAGACCTCGCCCCGACGGGGAGCCGGGTCAGCGGCCACGACGGCCGGGTTCGCTGGCGACGTCCCCGACCAGTTCCTCGCTCCAAGCTTCCGCCTCGATCTCGCGGGCCTCATCGGCCGCCATGGCGGCATAGCCGGCCGCGAGGTCCTGGCCGACGACGTGCGGGCGCGCGAGGTCATTGAGAAAGCGGCTGATGCGGCGGCGGCCGATGACGCTGTGCAGCCCGTCATAGACCTCGGCGTCCACAGTGATGGTGAGTTTCTTCGCCATGCGCGGGTTCCCTCAATACGTATTGAGATACGTCCAACGACGGCTCGGTTCAACGTTCTGTGGGATCTCGATGGCCTGCCGACGTGACGACCGATTGCTCCTACCGCCATATGGCGGGATCGACCTGCGCCGCCGGCGCTCCGGCCAGCCCAAGCTGCTCGGCTCGGGCGAGCAGGTGCCGGACCGAGGAGGAGTGCCAGCGGGTTCCGCCGCGCGGGGTGCGCTCGCGCATGGCCTCGAGCTGGGCGGCGATCTGCTGCAGCGTGCGGTCCGGCGCGGCGGCGGCGATGCCGGCAACCAGCCGGACGAGGCGGTCATCGCCGGGCTGGCGCGGGGCGCGGCCCACCAGGGTGGCCTCGACGATGCCCTCGGTGACCAGCAGCCGCACGGTGCGGCGCAGCCGCTCGGCGGTCCAGCTGCCGGCGGTGGTGCGGTTGAGGACGCGCACCACGTCGCCCCAGGGCTGGGCCGGGCGCATCCGGCGCACGGTGGGCAGCCAGCCGTCGAGCCCGGCCAGGATGGCCTCAAGATGGGCGGCGTCGCGCCCGGCGCGCAGCTTGCGGATGGCGTCGGGGTCGCCAGCCCGGAGCCCGGGGTTGCCGCCGATGCGGCCGCGGCTGCGCGCGGCGCGCAGCCCGGCCTTGGTGCGCTCGGCGATCAGCGCCCGCTCGAGCTGGGCGACGGCGCCGAGCACCTGGAGC
>DATIMU010000256.1:0-3244 GCA_035475015.1 Acetobacteraceae bacterium | reverse complement strand
CTCGCCACATGCCTCGCCGACGAGCAGGCGGCCTGGCAGGCGATCACCAGCGCGCGCTCCCTGCAGGCGCCGCTGACCGCGCTGATCGCGCGCCGCAGCGGGCTGCGGGTCTCGCTGCTGATGCCGGTCGGATCGCCCGCGGGCACGCCGCCTCCGCTGCTGCTGGCGCTCGCCTCCAGTCCCTGAGCCGCGCCTTTACCGTTTGTTCGCTGGCGATGGGCGAGGATGCTCCGCCCGCCGATCGGGCGGACAAGCGGAGCCTGACATGGATGACCTGCTCGCCGAATTTCTGACCGAGACCAACGAGAGCCTGGCCGAGCTCGACGTCGCCCTGCTGAAGCTGGAACGCACGCCGGACGATCAGGAGACGCTGTCGCAGATTTTTCGCCTCGTCCACACGATCAAGGGCACCTGCGGCTTCCTCGGCCTGCCCCGGCTGGAGCGTGTCGCGCACGCCGGGGAAAGCGTGCTCGGCCGCGTGCGGGATGGCGTGCTGATCGTCACGCCGGACATCGTCAGCCTGATCCTGCGCGCGCTCGACCGCATCAAGGCGATCGTCACCGGGCTGGGCACCACCGGCACCGAGCCCCAGGGCGACGACGCGCCGCTCATCGCCGCTCTCGACGAAGTCGCGGAGCGTCCCGCAGGACCGCCGATGGAGCTGGCACCGACACCCGCGCTTCCACAGTCGCACGAGCCTGCGCCGACCGGCCGATCGGAAGAGGCGCCGCCGCCCGCCGCCGAGCCGGTCGCGCAGACCATCCGCGTCGCGGTGGACGTGCTCGAAGACCTCATGACCCTGGTGAGCGAGCTGGTGCTGACCCGCAACCAGCTGCTGCAGCTCGCCCGCACCCAGGAGGACAGCGCCTTCACGGTGCCGCTGCAGCGCCTCTCGCAGATCACGTCGGACCTGCAGGAGGGCGTGATGAAGACGCGGATGCAGCCGATCGGCAATGCGTGGAACAAGCTGCCGCGGCTGGTGCGCGACCTCGCCCGCGACCTCGACAAGAAGATCGAGCTCACCATGCACGGGCAGGAGACCGAACTCGACCGCCAGGTGCTCGAACTCATCAAGGACCCGCTGACGCACATGGTGCGCAACAGCGGCGACCACGGGCTCGAGCTGCCGGCCGAGCGCCGTGCCGCCGGCAAGCCGGAGATCGGGCGGATCAGCCTCAAGGCCTATCACGAGGGCGGCCACATCATCATCGAGATCGCCGATGACGGGCGCGGCCTCGCGGTCGAGCGCATCCGCGCCAAGGCGATCGGCAACGGGCTCGCCACCGAGGCCGAGCTCGCCGGCATGAGCGAGGGGCAGGTCCAGCGCTTCATCTTCCGTGCCGGCTTCTCGACGGCGGCCCAGGTCACGGCGGTGTCGGGGCGCGGCGTCGGCATGGACGTGGTGAAGACCAACATCGAGCGCATCGGCGGCACCATCGACTTGAAGAGCGTGGCCGGCGCGGGCAGCACCTTCACCATCAAGATCCCGCTCACCCTGGCCATCGTCTCCGCCCTGATCGTCGAGGCCAGCGGCGAGCGCTTCGCCATTCCGCAGCTCAGCGTGGTCGAGCTGGTCCGCGCCGGCGGCGGCTCGGGGGCGGCAATCGAGCGGATCAACGCGACGCCGGTGCTGCGGCTGCGCGACCGGCTGCTGCCGCTGGTCAACCTCAACGAGCTGCTGCGGCTCCGCCCGCCGGCCGAGACGGTCGAGCCCGCCGATGCCTACATCGTAGTGGCACAGGTCGGCGCGACGATGCTCGGCATCATGGTCGACCAGGTGTTCGACACCGAGGAGATCGTGGTCAAGCCGGTGGCGCCGATCCTGCGCCACATCACGATGTTCAGCGGCAACACGATCCTGGGCGACGGCTCGGTCATCATGATCCTCGATCCGAACGGGATCGCCCGCGCGACCGCGATCGGCGGCGGCGAGCACCGTGCCGCGCTGACCGCCGCGACCGGGGCGCACCGCACCGAGGATCACACGGCGATCCTCATCTTCCGCGCCGGCGGCCAACAACCTTTCGCGGTGCCGCTCGGGCTGGTGGCGCGCCTCGAGAACATCTCGCGCGAGCGGATCGAGGCCTCGGCCGGTGGGCTCGTCACGCAGTACCGCGGCAAGCTGATGCCGCTGGTGCCGGTCTCGGGCAGCGTCGACGAGCAGCGCGAGCGCCATCCCGTGCTGGTATTCGCCGACGGCGAGCGCAGCATGGGGCTGCTGGTCGACGAGATCGTCGACGTCGTCGAGGAGCGGCTCGGCATCGAGCTGTCGGCCGCGCGCCCCGGCCTGCTCGGCAGCGCCGTGGTGGCGGGGCACGCGACCGACGTGATCGACACCGCCTACTGGCTGTCGCAGGCCTGGCGCGACTGGTTCGGCGGTCGGCCCGACGCTGCGGCGCGGCGACGTGTCCTGCTGGTCGACGACAGCGATTTCCTGCGCCAGCTGCTGGTCCCGTGGCTCTCGGCGGCCGGCTACCAGGTCACCGCGACGGCGAGTGCCGCGGCTGCGCTCAAGCTGCGCGATGCCGGCGTCGCGTTCGACGCCATCGTTTCCGACATCGAGATGCCCGACATGGATGGGCTCGCCTTCGCCCGGGCGGTGCGCGGGGACGGCCCGTGGCGTGATCTGCCGATGCTCGCTCTCTCGGCCCGCGAGGACGCGCGGAACACGGAGGCGGCGCACGCGGCCGGCTTCTCCGGGTTCGTCGGCAAGTCCGACCGGGACGCGCTGACCGCCGCGCTGCGGCGCTGCGTGGCCGTGCCGGCCGAGACCTGATGCTCGCCCCCTGGAATCCCCGAGCCGTGAACCGTCGGAACTCCGCCGCGCGCACCTGAACCAGGAGAGCGAACCCATGACGACCGATCTGCTGGACAGGCCAGCCCATGAGAGCCCGGCCATCGCGGCCGCGAGCGACGAGCAGGTGCTGGTGACGTTGACCGTCGCCGACCAGCTCTGCGGCATTCCGGTGCTCGGGGTGCGCGATGTGCTGGGTGAGCAGGTCATCACGCGGATTCCGCTGGCCCCGCCGGAAATCGCCGGCAGCCTGAACCTGCGCGGCCGCATCGTCACCGCCGTCGATCTGCGCCGCCGGCTCTGCCTGCCGCCCGCGCCACCGGGTGTCGCGCGCATGTCGGTGGTGGCCGAGCAGGGCGGCGAGCTCTACGCGCTGCTGGTCGACCAGGTGGCCGAGGTGATGACCCTCAAGGCGAGCGCCTTCGAGCGCAATCCGCCGACCTTGCCGCC
>DATIMU010000255.1:0-6100 GCA_035475015.1 Acetobacteraceae bacterium | reverse complement strand
GTGCTTGTAGCTGTTCTCGGTGTGGATGGTCTCGCCCTCGGCGAACGGGATCGCGCGTCCGCCGAGATGCACGGTCTGCCCCCGGCGGCTGACCAGGTGCATCTCGATCCGCCCCTCGTGCTCATTCCACACCGTCCGGTGGGAGAACCCGTCGAGGTCGAAATCGGCCCCCGCCTCGCGGTTCAGCCGGACCAGGACGTTGCGGTTGAACGCCGCGGTGACGCCCTGGGCGTCGTCATAGGCGGGAAGCAGGATCTCCGGGCTTTTGCGCAAATCGGCGCCGAGCAGGAACCGCGCGCCGGCGCCGAGCGTCTGGTGGACTTGGCGAAGGAAGCGGATGGCGGTCGGCGGCTCCAGATTGCCGATCGTGGAGCCGGGGAAGAAGCCCAGCCGGGGCAGCCCGTCCACCGAGGCGGGCAGGCGAAAGGGGGCGAGGAAATCCGCCGCCACCGGATGCACCGCGAGGCCGGGGAAGCGTCGGCCGAGGCGTGCCGCGCCCTCCCGCAATTCCGGCTCCGCCACGTCGATCGGCACATAGGCCGCCGGCCGGCGCAGCGCGGAGAGCAGGATCGCCGCCTTGGTCTCGCTGCCCGCGCCGTACTCGACGATCGCCGCCCGCTCGGGAACCAGTGGACGGAGCAGCGGCCCGATCCGCTCGAGCAGCGCAAGCTCGGTGCGCGTGAGATAATATTCCGGCAACTCCGTTATAAGATTGAATAACCGACAGCCCTCGGCGTCGTAGAACAACTTCGCTGGCAGCGTCTTGCGCGGGGCGAGCAGGCCGGCCAGGGCATCCGCCACGACATCGCCGCGCAAGGCGGTACTGCCATCAGGCATGTCTCTCTCCGTGGTTCATCGTCGAGGTTGCTGTCGGGGCGGGATGTCGGAGTGCGGGGGCGAGGGCTCTTCGGCTCGCTCAGCGGTCTTGCGCGAGCCGCAAGCCGGTGAACTGCCATCGCCGGTCGGGATGGAAGAAATTCCGGTAGGTCGGGCGGGCGTGCCCCGGCGGGGTGACGCTGGAGCCGCCGCGCAGGACCATCTGGTTGACCATGAACTTGCCGTTGTACTCGCCGATGGCGCCGGGTGCCGCGCGATAGCCGGGATATGGTGTGTAGGGGCTGACAGTCCATTGCCAGACATGGCCGTGCCGCTCATGCACCAGCGGGTCGGCGCTGGCGGCCTCCCACTCGGCCTCGGTCGGCAGGCGGGCACCCGCCCAGCGAGCGAAGGCGTCCGCTTCGTACCAGCTCACATGCCGCACCGGCGCCTCCGGGTCGAGCGTGGCGAGGCCGCCCGGGGTCATGTGCCGCCAGCCTTGCTCGCCGTCCTGCCGCCAATGGAGGGGCGCGGTCCAGCCTTCGGATTGCACCACCGCCCAGCCGTCGGACATCCACAGCGTCGGCGTGCGGTAGCCGCCATCCCGCATGAAGTCGAGGAATTCGCCGTTGCGGACCAGCCGGTCGGCCAGGCGGTAGGGGCGCAACAGCGTCTCGTGGCGCGGCGTCTCGTTGTCGAACGCGAAGGCCGGGCCGTCATGGCCGAGCCCGATGATGCCGCCCTGGCACTCGACCATGCGGGTCGGGCCGCTCGCGCCAAGCGGCTCCCGCCAGTCGGGCAGCATCGCCGGGGCCAGCGGATTCTGCGCGAAGGCGTGCAGCATGTCGGTGACCAGCAGTTCCTGGTGCTGCTGCTCGTGGTGCAGGCCGAGCGTCACGAGGTCCCGCAGCGGCGGCGCGGCGTTCGGCAGCAGGCGCGCCATCGCCCGGTCGACATGCGCGCGGTAGGCGCCGACCTGCGCCGTTCCAGGCCGGGTGAGCAGGCCGCGGCTGGGGCGCGGGTGCCGGGCGCCGACCGTCTCATAATAGGAGTTGAACAGGTAGCGGAACGCCGGGTCGAACGGCTCGTAACCCGCGAGCTGGGGCCCCAGGACGAACTCCTCGAAGAACCAGGTCGTGTGCGCGCGGTGCCATTTGGCCGGGCTGGCGTCCGGCATGGACTGCACGCACTGGTCCTCATCGGTCAGCGCCGCGGCGAGATGTTCGGTGTGATCGCGGACCGCGCGGTATCGTGCCTCCAGCGGTGCTTCCTCGCCTTCGGGTTGGGCCAGCTCGGCCCCGGCGATCTGGTCCATCCGCATGGGGTCTCCGCTTTTCGTGGCGGTCACAACGATGGCCCGACCCGAGGGTTCCACTGATCCGGGGGCTCCGCGTGCCGGGCGGCGCGGCAGCCACGCTGTTTACCTCGAATTAATGGCAACGCCCATACCTTGCGAGACCGTCCACCGAATAGGGACAGCTCCGATGGCTGAGCTGATGCCGTGGATATCCCCGCTGCTCGCTGCCTGGGCGGTCACGGCGGGCGCGATCGGCGTCAACCGCGCGGAAGCCTGGCGCGCGCGGCGGGAGGATCGAGCGCAGTCGGGGCCGCCGCCCGAGGAGACGTTCGAGCTCGGGCGAACCGCTTTCGCCGCCGAACCGGTGGACGTGGAGGCGGCGCTGCTCGTGGTGTTCCAGGACGTTGCCCGGGACATTGTCCGCCATCGGTCGCGCATCAGGGTGGCGGCTGCGGCCGATCTGCTCGTGCGCGCCGACCGGCGGGCGCTGCGCCAGGCTCTCTCGGAGATGGTGAGGGTGTCGGTCCGCCTCTCGCCCTGCGCCGCCGTTCTCGTCACGGCGCGCCGCCACGGCGGCCGGATCGAGATTTCCTTCCTGGCGGACGGAGCCGGCGACGGCGAGGCCGAGATGCGGGCGGCCCTGCGCACGGCCGAAGCGATCCTTGCCCTGCACGGTGCTACGATGGAGGTCGATCCCCGCCTCGACGGCGCCGTCATGCGGGTACGCCTGCCGGAGTTCGTCGAGCGCGCGCCGGCGGCGGCGGCAACGACCGCATCGGCGCCGGCTGCGGAGGCACCGAAGGCGAGGGCTCCGGTGGTGCCGGCGCGTCAAGTGGCGGAATGAATTCCGCCCTACGAGGTGGTCATCGGTAGGGCGGAATTCATTCCGCCAGCTTCCTAGAGCGCGCCGCCGCCGATCAGCAGGCCGTAGACCCCCGCCAGTGCCCCGAGCAGGCCGCCGGCAAAGGCGAGCGCCAGCACCCGCGTCACCACCGAGACCGACGCGAGCACGATCGCGATCTGCAGCCCGCCCACCACGATCTCGTACTGATGGTAGCGGTGGAAGGCGTGGTCGCGCATCTCGGCCTGGGTCGCGGCCCGTTCGGCCAGCTGCTTCATTCCGTCGCCCTTGGCCGGGTCATCGCGCAACCGCGCCTCCTCGTCGCGGGCAGCCTGGACGCGGGCGGAGGTCGCCGGGTCCGGCGGCAGGCTCTCCAGCACCGCGGCCTCCGCCGCGCGCACCGTCGCCCGCACGTTCTTGGCCTGGAAGAAGCCCCAATCGTCGCTGAGCGCGATGTGGTGCGTGAGATACTGGTTCTGCGCGCCCTTCTCGCCCATGTCGGCGATTGCGAGGCCGGCGGCGAGGACGGCGATCAGGACGGCGGTGCGCCGGGCGCGGCTGTCGCCGTGATGATGGGCTTCCTCGATGCCCTCCTTGGCGTGCTCGATCGCTTCGCTCATCAGGGGTCCTCCTGAGGACTCCGTAATGGCAAACGAGCCTTCCCGGAAGGAATAACCAAGCCGTGCAACCCGCCGCTCTCGCGGGGACCGGCGGGTTGCCGTGGACGGACCGGTCAGGCGGCCTGCTTCTGCGTCGAGGCCTTCTGGTTGATCTCCTTGTTGGCGAGCTGGTTGAGCAGCGTGTCGGCCTTCTTCTCCTCGGCCAGCGTCTCCTCCAGGAGCTTCACGACATCATTCTGTCCGGCCGCCTTGGCCCAGGCGACCATCGTGCCGTAGCGCGCCATCTCGTAGTGCTCGACAGCCTGCGCGTTGGCGATGATGCCGGCGTCGAGCACCGGGCCGCGCTCGAATTCGCCGATGATCTCCTCGCCCTCCTCGATGATCCCGTTGATCGCCTCGCAGGTCTGGCCACGGGCGCGCGTGCCCAGCTTCTCGAACACCTGCTGCAACCGCTCGACCTGATGCTCGGTCTCCTCGCGATGCTGCATCAGGGCTTCCTTGAGCTGCTCGCTCTCGGCCGCCTTGGCCATCTTGGGCAGCGCTTTCAGGATCTGCCGCTCAGCGTAGTAGATGTCTCGCAGGAAGCTCAGGCACAGTTCGCTGAAGCCTTTCTGGGCCGCCATTGTTTCGTTTCCCTCGGAACGTGCGGCGACCCCGTGTCGCCGCCCGACGAGACAACCGGCCGGTGCCAGCGGCAGTTGCTTGCCGGCGCGCAACGGTCTCGGGAACCCGTCCGCGCTCGGCGGGTTGGTAGCCGCGACGTCAAGCTTCTGGAGGGTTGGGATGCTCTACTGGGTCGTTGTGCTGCTCGTCCTGGCGGTGATCGCCGGCCTTCTGGGCTTCGGCGGCATCGCCGTCGCGGCGGCCGGCATCGCCAAGATCCTGTTCATCGTATTCATCATCCTACTGGTCATCTCGCTGATCTTCGGCGCGATGCGCCGGCGCTAGCCAAGGGCACCGCGAGGGCTTGCATTGGGTGCCGGGCCGGCTAGGCTCGGCACCCTCATGCTGTCCGGCATCCATCGTCGCGCGCGATCCCTCGCGGGCCTGTTCGGCCTGTTCGCCGCGCTGTCGGCGCTGGCCGGCCAGTTGGCCTTCGCGGCCACGGTGGCGAACCCGGGTCCGGCCGCCCTGCTCGCCGTCGCCGGCACCATCTGCCACGCCGGCGAGGCTCCGGCCGGCGATCACCCGGGCGATCCGCCGGCGCATCGTGACTGCGCAATTTGCCCGCTCTGCGCCGCGGTATCGGTCCACGCTGCCGCACCCGCCGTCTCGCCCGTGCTGGCCGGCCCCGCGCCGGCCGGCTTCTGGCGGCCCGTTCCGGCTCCCGAAGCGGTGGCCGTCGCCGTCCGCCTGGCCTTCGCCGCCCAGCCGAGAGGCCCGCCGGCGCTGATCTGAGTCGCAAATCTCCCGGGCCGGCACGCGCGCGCCGGTCCTGCTCGGACAACGCGAGATCAGGCAGCGATGGAGCCCTTCCGTGACCCTCATCCGATTTGCCGCGGCCCTCTCATGCGCGGGCGCGCTCGGCGGCCCCGCCGCGTTCGCCCACGCCGTCTGTGGCGACCGCGTGTTCCCGTGACCCTCACGATCGACGATCCCGGCGTCTCCGACGAGGTCTCGGTGCCGACCTTCACCTACCAGCGCAGCGGCGCCGAGGGCGGCCCGGGGCCGGTCCACGAGTACGATTTCGACTTCGAGTACAGCAAGCGGATCACCAGGAATTTCGGCATCAGCCTCGACTACGGCTGGGGCGTGCAGCAGATCGACCACGCCAAGACCCAGACCGGCTTTGGCAATCTGTCGGCGACCGCCAAGTACCAGGCGTGCTTGAGCCCGGATCACGAGTTCATCGTCGCGCTCGGCGTCGAGCGCGAGTTCGGCCGGACCGGCACGTCGCATACCGGCGCCGACGAGTACGGCGCCACCACGCCGACACTCTATTTCGGCAAGGGATTAGGCGACGTGCCGCTCGACTGGCTGCGCCCCTTCGCGGTCACCGGCCAGTTCAGCTACAGCGTGGCGGACAAGGCCCTCAAGGCGACGCAGGTGACCGACCCCGACACCGGGATGGCCGGCCTGCAATACAATTCAGGCAATCCGAACCAGTGGTTCGGCGGCATCTCCCTGCAGTACAGCCTGCCCTACCTGCAATCGCAGGTGAAGGATCTCGGGCTGCCCGGCGTCGTCGGCCGGCTGACGCCGCTGGTCGAGATCACCTGGTCATCGCCCGCGACCTCGCCGAGCACGCAGGGCACCACCTGGACCATCGCGCCCGGGGTGCTCTACTCGGCGGCCACCTACCAGCTCGGGGTCGAGCTGCTGGTTCCGGCCAACCGGGCGGCCGGAACCAATGTCGGCGTCATCGCGCAATTCCATATGTTCCTTGACGACCTGCTGCCCGATAGCGTCCTGGGGCGCCCGCTGTTCGACTTCTGAGGAGTTCCGATGCATCCGATCCCACTTCCGTCGCCGCCGGTGCCGGCATGAGCGACCAGCCCAGACGCAAGCTGCCCGGCTTCGCCATCG
>DATIMU010000254.1:0-22856 GCA_035475015.1 Acetobacteraceae bacterium | reverse complement strand
AGCTCTCTATGCCCAGGACAGGCCCGGTTCTCATGTAATTCGGCTTTCCTTCGGCGGGGTCGGGTAATAGGACACGCGCATGGTCTCCGCCCAGCCCCCGTCAGAGATCGCCCCGCCGGGCGTGCGGCCGCATCGCGGCCGGCTGCCGCTGCGCGTCGGCACCCGCGGCTCGCCGCTTGCGCTGGTGCAGACCCGCGCCTTCCTCGCCCGGATCAGCCATTTCTGCCCGGTGATGCGCGACCTCGACGTGTTCGAGGAGCACCAGATCCGCACCACCGGCGACACCGTGCAGGACCGCCGCCTCGCCGATATCGGCGGCAAGGGGCTGTTCGCCAAGGAGATCCACGAAGCGCTCGCCGACGGCCGCATCGACTTCGCCGTCCATAGCCTGAAAGACCTCGAAACCGAGCTGCCCCCCGGCATCACGCTGGCCTGCACGCTCAGGCGCGAGGACGCCCGCGACGCGCTGATCCTCGGCCCCGAGTGCCCCGCACCCGACCCCGGCGACCCCTTCGCGGCGCTCCCCGGCGGCGCGGTGATCGGCACCTCCTCGCTGCGCCGCCAGGCCCAGCTGCTGCACGCGCGGCCCGACCTCAGGATCGCGCTGCTGCGCGGCAACGTGCAGCGCCGGCTCGACCGCATCGCCGCGGGCGACTGCGCAGCGACCCTGCTGGCGCTCGCCGGCCTCCGCCGGCTCGGGCTGGCGGACCGCGCCTCGCTGGTGCTCGACCCCGAGGCGATGGTGCCCTCGGCCGGCCAGGGCATCGTCGGCGTCACGGTGCGCGCCGACAACACCGAGCTGCATGAGCTGCTCGCCGCCATCGAGGACGCCGAGGCGAAGGCGGTCGCCACCGCCGAACGGGCGCTGCTGGCCGAGCTCGACGGCTCCTGCCGCACCCCGATCGGCGGCTACGCGCGGCTGCTGCCCGGCGGCGCGCTGCACCTCACCGGCCTGGTCGCGCGGGCCGACGGCTCCTTCCTGCTGAAGCGCAGCGTGCACGGCGCGGCGACCGACGCCGCCCGCCTCGGCGCCGACCTCGGCGCCAGCCTGCGCGCCGACTCGCCGCCGGACATTTTTTCCTGATACCGGTGACCGCAGGCTGCCACCCGCCCAACACCGTCATCGCGAGCCGCCCCTTGGCGGCGCGGCAATCCATCGCGCCGATACGCGGGCGGCGGGCCGCTTCCGGGCACGATGGATTGCCGCGCTGCGCTCGCCATGACGGAAACTTGCGGCCGCCCGCATGAGCCGCGACGCCGTCCTCATCACCCGCCCGGAACCCGGCGCGGCCGAGACCGCCGGCAGCGTGGTCGCGCTGGGCCTCGTCCCAGTCGTCGCTCCGCTGCTCGCCATCGCCGGCCTTCCCGCCGACCTGCCCGATCCCTCCAGCGTGCGCGCCGTTATTGCTACCAGCGGCAACGCGGTCCGTTTTCTCCCGGCCCGCTGGCATAAGACCAAGCTGCTCGCGGTCGGCGACGCCACCGCGCGACTGGCGCGGGAGACGGGCTTTGCCGAGGTGCGCAGCTCCGACGGCGACGCGGTGGCGCTGGCCGATCTCACCGCGCGGCTCCTGCCCGCCCCCGGCCCGCCGCTGCTGCTGGCGAGCGGCGCGAGGCAAGGCGCGCGACTGGCCGCCGACCTGCGCGGGCGTGGCTTCGCGTTGATCCACCGTGAGGTCTACGCGGCAACGCCGGCGCGCGTGCTGCCGGAGGCCGCCGCCACGGCGCTGCGCGGGGACACCCTGCGCGCCGCCCTGTTCTTCTCCGCCGAGACTGCGCGCGCTTTCGTGACCCTGACGCTAGCGGCCGGGCTCGGCTCCCGCGTGGCGGATGTCGACGCGCTGGCTATCGGGCGCCCGGCTGGCGTGGCATTAGAGCCTCTGCCGTGGCGAGCCATCCATGTCGCGGCCCGGCCCACTCAGGACGAGATGCTCGCGCTGCTGCGATGAACGAACCTTCCGCGCTGCCCCCGCCGGCGGACCCCGCCCGGCCGCCCCCCGAGAGCCCCGACCCCGCGCCGCCATCCTGGCAGCGGCTGGCGGTGCTGGTGCCTGCCCTGTACGTGCTCGGCTTCGTCATCCTCGCCGGCGCGATCATCTGGCTCTGGCGCAACCCCGCCCTGCCGGAACGCGCCGCCGTCGATCCGGCCGAGTTCGCCGCCCTGGGCCAGCAAGTCCAGACCCTTGAGCAGCGCCTGGCCAGCGTCGAGCAACGCCCGGCGCCACCGCAGCCGCCCGATCTGCGCCCGCTGGAAACCCGTATCGCCACGCTGGAGAAACGCGCCGCCCCCGATCTGGCCCCCATCGAGGCCCGAATCGCCGCCCTGGAGCAACGGCCGCAGGTGCCCGGCGACGTCGCCAGCAAGGGCGATCTCGCCAACCTGGCGACCCGCCTCGACGCGATCGCCGGCCGCGAGGACCAGCTCGCCACCCGCCAGCAAGGCTTGGAGACCAATCTCGGCAACAAGCTCGACGCGGCCGACAGCCGCCTCGGCAAGCTGGAGCAGGACGCCGCCGGACTGTCCGGTCTCGCCGGCAAGGTCGACGCGGTGGAAAAACGCCTCGCGGTGGTGGAGCACCAGGCCGGACAGATCGCGGCGCTGGCCGACAAGGCCGGGCGCATCGGCCGCATCCAGGCGGCACAGACCGCGCTCGATGCCGGCCAGCCGCTCGGCGACCTGCCGGGCGCGCCCGCCTCGCTCGCCCGTTTTGCCACTGCCCGGCCGCCGACCGAGGCCCAGCTTCGCCTGTCATTCCCGAAAGCAGCGCGCGCCGCCGAGGAAGCGAGCCGCCCGTCGGGGGAAGGAAAACCCTTCCTCGACCGCATGTGGACGCGCGCGCAAGACCTCGTGACCTTGCGCGAGGGCGACCAGGTGATCCTCGGCGACCCCGCCGCCGGGGTGATCGCGCGGGCCAAAAGCGCGCTGCTCGCCGGCGACCTCGCGGGCGCGGTTGCGGCACTCGACGCGCTGAGCGGTCCCGCCGCGCAGGCGATGGCCGCCTGGAAATCCCAGGCTCAAGCCCTGCTCGACGCGCGCGCCGCCCTCGCCGTCATGGCCGCCCGCAGCTGATGCTGCGCGTCATCGTCATCCTGGTGACGGCGGCCATCGTCGTCGCCATCGCCTGGTTCCTCGGCGCGCTGCCCGGCACCGTGACCGCCGAGATCGGTGAATACAGCTTCGAGGCGGCGGCACCCGTGGTCGGGCTCGGGCTGCTCGTGCTGTTCCTGGTGCTGTTCCTCATCGTGCGGCTGATCGGCGCGCTGATCTTCGCCCCGCGACGCTTCCGCCGCTGGCGCCTGGAGCGTCGCCGCGTGCAGGGCGACGCCGCCGTCACCCACGCCCTGCTGGCGCTCGGCGCCGGCGAGGCGGACGGCGCGCGGCGTGAGGCGGCGCGCTCCCGCCGGCTGCTCGGCGACACGCCGCAGACCCTGGTGCTCGCCGCCGAGGCCGGCCGCATCGCCGGGCAGGAGGAGGAGGCCGCCGCCGCCTTCCGCGCCCTCGCGGCCCGGCCCGATTCGGCGTTCCTCGGCCTGCGCGGCCTGCTGCGTCAGGCGATCGGGCGGCAGGACTGGACCGAGGCCGCCGCCCTCGCGCGGCAGGCCGAGCAGGCGCACCCGGGTGCCGCGTGGCTGCGCGGCGAGCGGCGGGAGCTCGCGATGCGCACCGGCGCGTGGTCCGAGGCACTGGCGCTGGCCGACGCCGACGCGCCCAAGGCGGCGCTGGCCGCCGCCGCCGCCGACGCCGAGCCGGACCCCGCGCGGGCGCTGCAATTCGCCAAGCGGGCCTGGGACGAGGACCCCACGCTGGTGCCCGCCTCGCTCGCCTATGCCCGCCGGCTGCGTGAGAACGGACAGGCCGGCCGCGCCCTCGAAGTGCTCCGCCGCACCTGGGCCAGCACGCCGCACCCCGACCTCGCGGCCCTCGCGCTCGAACCGCTCGCCGCTCCGCTCGATCGCGTGCAGGAAGCCAAGCGGCTGGCGCAGGAGAACCCCGACCACCCGGAAAGCCAGCTGCTGCTGGCGCAAGCCTCGCTCGACGCCGGGCTGACCGGCGAGGCCCGCCGGCACGCCGAGATCGCCCGCGACTCGGGGCTCGACCAGCGCCGCGTATGGACCCTGCTCGCCGACGTGGCGGAGGCGGAGGGCGACAGCGAGGCCAGCCGCACGGCCCAGCGCGACGCCTTGCGCCACGCTGCCAAGGCCGGCCCCGATCCGGTGTGGCGTTGCGCGGCGTGCGGCACCACCCTGCCGGCATGGCGCGCCGCATGTCCTAACTGCGGCACGCCGGGGCAGGTGATGTGGGGCACCAGCGCGCCAGCCCGGCGACAGGGCCAGTCGGTGGCGGTGAGGCCGGTGGAGATCTAACCCCCTCCTCATTTCGTCATCGCCGGACTTGATCCGGCGATCACTCGCGGCAGCCGCAAAGGCGCCCTGTTGGCACCGATTTTCGTGTCGCGGCAGATGGCCAGGTCAAGCCCGGCCATGACGAAGAAGACGACCGGCCCATATGCGATGGCCCTGCTCCCGTTACCCCCGCCCCCCTTCCGTGATAGAACCCGCACGGGAAAAACCGTTCAGGGACTGGTGACAAAATGATGAACAGGCGCGGCTTCCTCGCCGCAACGGCCGCCGGCGCGGCGGCGGCCCTGGCTCGCCCGGCGATCGGCGGCGAGACGAAAACGATAATATTCGTCCCGGCCGCCAACCTCACCAGCCTGGACCCGGTGTGGACCAGCGCCGCGATCACCCGCAACAGCGCGCTGCTGACCTACGAGACGCTGTACGGCCGCGACGAGAAGCTCGACCCGCAGCCGCAGATGCTGGAAGGCGACAAGATCGAGGATGACGGCCGGCGCTGGACCATGCGGCTGCGCGAGGGGCTGCTGTTCCACGACGGCACGCCAGTGCTCGCGCGAGACTGCGTGGCCTCGCTGCAGCGCTGGATGAAGCGCGACCCGCTCGGCGCCACCATCACCGCCCGGCTCGACTTGCTGGAGGCGACGGACGACCGCACCCTGGTCTGGCGCCTGAAAAAGCCCTTCCCCGGCCTCCCCGCGGCGCTGGCCAAGACGCAGCCGAGCCCAGTCATCATGCCGGCGCGGCTCGCCGCGACCGATCCGTTCAAGCAGGTCACGGAAGTCGTCGGCAGCGGCCCGTTCCGCTTCCTCGCCGACGAATACGTCCCCGGCAGCCATGTCGCCTACGTCAAGTTCGACCGTTACACACCGCGCTCCGAGCCACCGAGCCATTGCGCCGGCGGCTACGTCGCCAAGGTGGACCGCGTCGAATGGCGCATCATCCCCGACGCCGGCACCGCCGCCAATGCGCTGATCGCCGGCGAGGTGGACTGGATCGAGATGCCGCTGCCCGATCTCTTGCCGCTGCTGCGGAAAAGCAGCGGTGTCACGGTCGGCCAGCTCGACCCCTACGGCACGCTCGGCGGCCTGCGCCCCAACCAGCTCAACGCGCCCACCGACAACGCGGCCATCCGCCGCGCCATGCTGGCGGCGATCGACCAGACCGAGGTGATGACCGCCGTGATGGGCGACGACCCGAGCGGCTTTCACGCGCCCGTCGGCTTCTTCATGCCCGGCACGCCGTCCGCGACCGACGCCGGCATGGAGACAGTGCGCCGCAAGCACACCCCCGACGAGGTCCGCGCGATGCTCAAGGAGGCGGGCTACGCCGGAGAAAAAATCGTGCTGATGCACCCGACCGACCAGACCTTCTACGACGCCATGACGCAGGTGGTCGCGCACTCGCTGAAGGCGGTCGGGATGAACATCGACGACCAGGCGATGGACTGGGGCACCGTGGTGCAGCGCCGCGCCAGCAAGGCGCCGCTCGACAAGGGCGGCTGGTCGCTGTTCATCTCGGGCTTTCCCGTGGCCGAGTATCGCGACCCGCTGATGGCGACCGCGATGCGCGGCAACGGCGCACACGCCTGGTTCGGCTGGGTCGAGGACGCGAAGCTCGAGGCGTTGCGCGAGAGCTGGCTCGACGCCACCGACCCCGCCGAGCGCCGCAAGCTCGACGCCGCATTGCAGGTGCAGGCGTTCGAGTCGGTGCCGTTCGTGCCGCTCGGCCAGTACATGCAGTCGGCGGCATGGCGCTCGAACCTCAGCGGTCTGCTCAAGGGTCCGGCGCCGCTGTTCTGGAACGTCACCAAGGGCTAGGGCGTTCTCGTCCGATCCCAGCGGACGCCGCCCGATGCCCCTCACCCCTCTCCGTTCCTGGCGCTCCGGTCGCGTGGCCGGTGGCGCCTTGCTCGCGATGGCGGCCGCGATCGGGGCCGCCGCCCTGGCCAACCGCGCCGTGGCCCGCCGGTCGGAACGCGCGCATCCCCCGCCCGGGCATTTCATCGAGGTCGACGGCGTCCGCCTGCACTTCATCGACCGGGGCAGCGGGAGCCCGATCGTCCTGCTGCACGGCAACGGCGCGTTCGTGCAGGATTGGCAGGCGAGCGGCATCGTGGACCTGCTGGCGCGCGACCACCGGGTGATCGCGTTCGACCGGCCCGGCTTCGGCTACACCGGCCGGCCACGCGACCGCATCTGGACGCCGGATGCGCAGGCGGCCCTGCTCCACGCGGCGCTGGCGCGGCTCGGGGTGCGCAATCCGGTGGTGGTCGGCCATTCCTGGGGCGCGCTGGCCGCCCTGGCGTTGGCGCTGGACCATCAGCGGGATGTCGCGGCGCTGGTGCTGCTCGCCGGCTACTACTTCCCCACACGCCGGCTCGACGTGGCGCTGCTGAGCGGGCCGGCGATCCCGGTCTGGGGCCACCTGATCCGCCACACGATCCTGCCGCCGATCGGCTGGCTGCTGCGCCGGCCGGTGATGCGTCGACTGTTCGCCCCCGCCCCGGTGACGGCGCGGTTCTGGTCCGAATTCCCGCTCGCCCTCAGCCTCCGCCCCGCGCAGCTCCACGCCATCGCCGCCGACACCGGGCTGATGAACCCCGGCGCCGCGCGGCTCGCGCGACGCTATCGCGAGCTGGAGATCCCGGCGGTCATCGTCTCCGGCATCGACGACCGGATCGTGGATATGCGCCGCCAGTCCCGCCGGCTGCGCGGGGTGCTCGCCAACAGCATCATGTACGCGGTCGATGGCGCGGGACACATGATCCATCACCTGGCGCCGGAGATGGTCGTCCGCGCGGTCGCCTCCGCCGAGCGAGCGGCGGCGTCGGGCACCAAGCCCTCGCCGGTGCAGGCCGTCACGCGGCCAATCTAGTCAGCCGCGCCCGCGCCGCCTCGAGCACGGGGCCGGTGACGACCAGGGGCGCGCAGCCCTCGGCTTCCCAGGCGAGGGCGTGGAAGTCCGGGTGGAGCTGCACCGGCCCGCCGCCATTGGCGAAGGCCGAGCGGTCGGCACCCGGGACCAGGCTCTCGGCGGGCAAGCCCTCGGCCAGCAGGATTTCGTGACGGTCGAGCTCGACGTGAAAGTAGGTCGGCCGCGCGATCGCCAGCTCGTGCAGCACCGTCCGGCCGTCGACCAGATATTTCACCGGGATCAGCACGCCGTCGATGAACAGCGCGTGGTCGGGCGACAGCAGCAGGTCGCGCTCGGGCAGCCCCTCGCCGAACGCGCCGCGCCGCACACGGACCGGGCGCACCCGCTCCGGGCGCGGATGGCGCGTGGTATCGGTCTCGCGGCGGCCGATCCAGACGATCGGGCAGTGCTCGCCCGAGGCGGTGACGACGAGATCGCCCGCGCGCAGCGCCTCGACCGCCCGATCGCCCGCCGGCGTGCGGATGCGGCTGCCGGCGAGGAAACACAGCTGGATGTCGCCGCTTCCGTCGAAGGCGAAGCTGCTCGTCGTGTAGTTGCCGATGAAGTTCAGCGCGCCGATCCGGGCGTTGCCCGCGTCGAACAGGGTGAGCAGCCCGGCCGCGTAGCTGCCGTGATCGGCGCCGGCGGCGAAGATCAGGTTGCCGTTCTGGAAACCCTGGATCGTGCCGTCGAACCCACCGGGCTGCTCGATCAGCGCCTTGCCGGTCGGATCGGTGAACATCAGGGTCTGGCCGGCGCTCACCCCCGCGTCGAGGCGCAGCGTGCCGCCGTTGTCGAGTTCCAGCGTGCCGCCCGAGCCGGTGACGTCGCCGGTGACTTCGTAGGTGCCGCTGACGGCGTAGACCTTGCCGCCGTTGTCGATGGCGCCGACCGCGCTGCCGCTGCCGCCGAGCGTGCCGTGATTATGGATCGTCAGCGGATCGAGGATGCCGCCGCTCGAATTGACCACGCCCAGGCTGCCGATCACGACATTGCTCGCCGTGATCTCGGTGCCGGCGCTCAGATCGACCTGCCCGCTGCCGGCGTCACCGACCGTCAGGGTGCCGCTCGCCGTCAGATGGCTGCCCGCGCCCTGCAGCGTGAGCGTGCCCGAGCCGGCAGCCTGCACGCCGAGATCGACGTCGCCGGCCTCCACGGTGGCCCCGGCGAGGAGGGAGAGCCGCCCGGCCGCCGCGTCACCGAGCAGCAGCCGCCCCGCGATGTTCCAATCCGAACCCGCGTCGCTGACCGTGACCTCGGAGTTGTCGGCTCCCGCGCCGACCGCGATGTCGGCGCCCGGCTGCGTCGGATCGGCGGCGAAGCTGGTGACGACGCTGCCGCCGCCAGTGATGGCGAGCGAGCCTCGCCCGGCCACGCCGACCTCGAACCGGCCGACATTGTGGATCCATGAGCCGGTGCCGGTGACAGTGGCGTCGCCCTGCCCGCCGGAGAGGAGAGCGATACGAAAGCCCTGCTCGGTAAAGCTCGCGTTATTGCCCGACGCGAGCGTCCCGCCGCTTTCCACCAACAGATGGCCCGCCCCCATCCGCCCGACGATGACGTCGCCCGTCGCGGTCGCTGTCGCCCCGCTCGCGATGTCGAGCACGCCGACGGCGCCCGCGAAGCTGCCGAGGATCAGCGCGGGGTCGGCGTCGTCGCTGGTCGTCGCGAGGAGTGACGCGCCTTGCGCGAATGCCGCCGAGCCCATGCCCGAGGAGCCCGCCGTGAAATGGTTCACGCCGCTATCCACCAGTGCGCCGCTACCGCTCGCATTGAGCGTGCCGGTGCTGCCGACCTGGGCGCCGAGTACGATGTTGCCAATGCCCGAGGCCGCGGAGTTGGTCGAGCGCAAAGTGCCACCGGCGTTCACATTGACGGTCCCGGTGCCCGCGAAGCTGGTACCGGCCGCCACCGTCGTGATCGGGCCGTTCACGAACGCGGCCCCGCCGTTGTAGGCTTCGGTTCCTGCAAAGATCTCGGCGGCCCCGATGACGACTTGATGCGCGGCCGTCGCGATGCCCTGGTTCTGCACCGTCAAAGTCCCGGTGCTGCCGCCCGAGCCCACCGTGAGATTGTAGAGGCTGGTCAGCAAACCGCCGGTCGTAACCAGGGCATCGGCGGTTCCCCCGTATAGCCATGCCGCGCCGGAACTGCCGTGGCCGCCCACCGCGACGCCGCCGCTACCGATAAGAAGACTGGAATTGGGGTTGGCACTGCCGCCGGTGAAGCTGGCGTGGTTCTCGACCGCGAGATGGCCCGTCCCGCCGCGCCCGAACCCGGTGGAGCCGTTGGAGATTATGCTCGAGCCGGCGTCCGTGACCGTGAGCGCACCCGTGCCGACTTTTCCCAAGCTCAGGGCCCGGAGCAGAGTGCTGTCGAAGGTGGCCGTCGTGACCGTGCCGCCCTTCTCGACCAGCAGGGTCCCGGAGCCAGCGGTGGCACCAAGGCCGAGCGAGAGCCCGTTCACGCCGGCATCGAGCAATGACCCGATGCCGCTGACCGTGACGGTCCCGGTCCCCTCATATCCGATGTTGGTCAGGAAGTTCGGCGTCGGGCCCGCCTGCGCCGACTGCGCATTGCGCACGGTACCGCCGGCGTCGATCATCAGGCTGCCCTGCGAACCAGCCCGATGGCCCACATTCAGAAAGCCGGTGCTGGTCGCGTCGCCGCCGTTTACCGTGATGCTGCCGCCGTGGACGGCAAGATCGCCGGTGCCGCGAAGGCCGACATTCAGCGCCTCGGCGGTCCAGCTTCCGCCATTCGAGATCGTGCCGGTCCCCGAACTGCCGGCATTCAGGCCAAGAAACGCGGATCGGCCCGTCGTCAGGGCGGCTCCGGCCGTCACGGTCAGGTTGCCGGTGCCGTTGGCCCCGATCGTCGTGTAACCGGAAAAATTCGTGCTGGTGTCCAGGTTAGTGTCGACGAGATCGGTCCAGGTCGTGCGGGCGCCGGTCAGCAACAGGCTTCCCGTCTGCCCGCTGGCATTGCCGAGGCTGGTGCCGAGCGATTTCACGGTCCCGCCGTTCTGAACCGTCATGGAAGCGGCCGGAGACCCGTCGATCACGGTGGTCCCGCCGGAGGCGTCGAGCGTGCCCGCATCCACCGTCAGTGCACCTTTGACCGTGAGAGCGAAGGGCAGGAACGGCGGGATGGGCCGGCCGGCCAAAGTCAAGGTGCCGGTCAACGTGAACGGCCCAGTGCCGAAGGTGGCAATCTGCGCCACCCCGTTGCCGCTCAATGAGCCGCTCAAGAAGAAGTCCGCTTCATCGGCGCTGGTGGGCGGGCCGGCTGGGGTGTTGTTGAATTGATCGGCCCAGTGGTTCGGATCGTTGAGCAGTCCCGCGCTGCCCAGCCAAAGATAACGATTGCCCATGCCGCGACCTCCTGTCTCGACCCGCGCCGCAGCCAGGGCGCAATTGGTTAATTCTCCGACACATCACACCGGCACGCAACCGGAACATTCCGGGATTCCTTCTATTTCCCCAGCTTGCATCGCCCGGCGGGGTGCCGCAGAAAGACCCGCCGCCGCCTCACCCCACTTTCCGGAGCTTGCCCGTCCATCATGCGATCCGGCCCGCTGATTACCCGGCTCGACCGCTACGTGTTCCGCCAGCTCTTCTGGGCGCTGATCGCGGTCACGGGCGGGCTGGCGGCGCTGATCTGGCTCACCCAGTCGCTGCGCTTCGTCGAGCTGGTGGTCAATCACGGCCTGTCGTTCGGCGTGTTCCTCGAACTGACCGGGCTGCTGATCCCGAGCTTCATCGCGATCATCCTGCCGATCACCACCTTCGTCGTGCTGCAGTTCGTCTATCAGCGCCTCGCCGGCGATCGGGAGCTCACGGTGATGCGCTCGGTCGGCCTGTCGCCGCTCGCCTTGTCGCGCCCGGCGCTGGCGGTCGCGGCGTTTTCGGTCGGAGCCTGCTTCGCGCTGAACCTCTGGCTGGTGCCCGCGAGCCTCAGCCAATTCCGCGAATTCCAATGGGAAATCCGCAACAGGATGGCCGCCTTCTTGCTGCAGGAGGGCGTATTCACCCCGGTTTCCGACGACCTGACCGTCTATGTGCGCTCGCGCGAGCCGGACGGCACGCTGCGCGGCATCCTGGTGGATGACGGGCGGCAGAAGAACAGCCACGCCACCATCCTCGCCGAGCGCGGACGCCTGATCGAGGGCAGCCGCGGCCCGCGCGTGCTGCTGGTCAACGGCAGCCGCGAGGAGCTCGACCACCAGACCGGCCGGCTCAACATGCTGACCTTCGCGGAGAACGTGATCGACCTCGCCCAGACCAGCCGCAGCGAGAGCGGCCGGGTGCGCGACATGACCGAGGTGTCGCTGCACGACCTGCTGCACCCGACGCCGGAGATCCTGCCGCTGGCGCGCGACATCCCGAAATGGCACGCCGAGGCGCACAAGCGGCTGGCGACCCCGTTTACCGCCGCCTCCTTCGCGATGGTGGCGCTGGTCTCGGTGCTGACCGGCGCGTTCCGCCGTCACGGCGGCTTCATCCGCCCGCTGGTCGCCATCCTCACCGTGGTCGGGCTGCTCGCACTCGGCCTCGCCATCGGCAACCTCGCCGCGCGCGATAACGCGCTCATCCCGCTGATCTGGGTCCACGCCGTGCTTCCGGGGGTGATCTGCGCCTGGATTCTCTACGGCCCACGGCTATGGCGCGAGCGACGGCCCGCCATGCCGCAGGCAGCCTGAGAGGGACGGCATGGGTATCGCCGTCACGCTGTCACTCTACATCTCGCGCCAGTTCACCGCCGCCGTGCTGGCCATGCTGGCGGCGCTCAGCGGGCTCGTGTCGATGTTCGACTTCATCGAGCTGCTGCGACGCTCGGCGAGCAAGCCGGACGCGACGTTCGGGCTGGTGATGCAGATCGCAGCACTGCGGCTGCCCTACATCGCCATGCAGATCCTGCCCTTCGCCGTGCTGCTGGGCGGCATCCTGGCGTTCTGGCGCCTCACCCGCTCGTCGGAGCTGATCGTCGCGCGCGCCGCCGGCATCTCGGCCTGGCAGTTCCTCGCCGGCCCGGTGCTCTGCGCGTTGCTGATCGGCGGCATCGCCACCGCCGGGGTCAGCCCGCTCTCCTCGGTCCTGCTGCGCCGCGCGGAGGTGCTGGACAACACCTATCTGCGCACCGGCGGCGGCCCGCTGGCGCTGACCGGCGGCCAGCTCTGGGTACGCCAGTCCGACCGGGCGCTCAACCCGCAAGGCGTGGCGATCATCCACGCGCTCGGCGTCCATCTGCACGGCAAATCGCTGACCGGCACCGATGTCAGCGTGTTCCGGCTAGACGGCGCGGACAAGCTGCTCGAGCGCATCGAGGCCAAGCGCGCCACGCTCGCCGGCAGCCTGTGGACGCTGGAGGACGCCCGCGTCATCCGCCCGGACCATATGCCCGAGGCGCCGCGCACCATCAGCCTCGCCACCGACCTCACCGTCTCGCGGGTGCAGGAGAGCTTCGCCTCGCCCGACACGCTCTCGGTCTGGGTGCTGCCCGATTTCATCTCGCTGCTGGACAAGTCGGGATTTTCCTCGTTGCGCCACCGGCTGCACTACCAGGCGCTGCTCGCGCTGCCCTTGCTCGCGGCGACGATGGTGCTGGTCGGCGCCGGCTTCTCGATGCGTCCGGCGCGGCGCGGCGGGGTGGCGCGCATGATCGGCAGCGGCGTCGCCGCCGGGTTCGCGCTGTTCATCGTCTCGAAGCTCGCCGAGGAGTTCGGCCAGTCCGGCGCCCTGCCCGTCGCCCTCGCCGCCTGGGCCCCCGCCGCCGCCGGCCTCATGCTGGCGCTGGCCCTGCTGCTGCATGTGGAAGACGGCTGATGCGGAGGGCAACTCTTCTGGCCAACTCCCGGCTGCCCCCTCACCCCGGCCCTCTCCCGCAAGGGGAGAGGGGGAAGAAAGCCCCCTCCCCTTATGGGAGAGGGTTGGGTAAGGGGTTCGCGCTGCTGCTGGCCGTCACGGCCCTGCTGCTCGCCACCCCCGCTCACGCCCAGCTCAACCAGATCGTCGGCGGCCAGCACGGGGCGCCGATCAGCCGTGACCAGCCGGTGACGTTCACCGCCGATTCGGTGGAATACGACCGCGACCGAGGCATCGTCACCGCCACTGGCCACGTCGAGGCCTGGCAGAACGACCACGTCGTCCGCGCCGACAAGATGACCTTCGACCGCAACACCAACGTCGCCGCCGCGACCGGCGACGTGGTGATGCTGGAACCCGACGGGCAGGTGCTGTTCTCCGACTACGCCGAGCTCAGCGAGGGCATGAAGAACGGCGTGCTGCGCGGGATGCGCGCCATCCTGGCACAGAACGGCCGCCTCGCCGCCAACGGCGCGCGCCGCACCGAGGGCAAGATCAACGAGCTCAGCAAGGTGGTCTATTCCACCTGCAACCTGTGCAAGGAGGACCCCAGCCGTCCGCCGCTGTGGCAGATCCGCGCGCTGAACGCGGTGCAGGACCTTGAGCACAAGCGGATCGAGTACCAGGACGCCACCCTGCAGATGTACGGCATCCCGGTGGCCTACTTCCCGTATTTCTGGCACCCCGACCCCTCGGTGAAGCGCCAGAGCGGGCTGCTGATCCCCTCGATGGGCGTGTCCAGCCATATCGGCGCGTTCACCACGGTGCCGTATTACTGGGTGCTCGACGACCAGTCGGACGCGACGATCACGCCGATGCTGACCACCGACGCGGGGCCGCAGATCGACCTCGCCTACCGTCGCCGGTTCAACGACGGCTCGCTCGAACTCAACGGCTCGCTCGGCTATCTCGACAACAGTGTGCAGGGCACGCTGTTCGCGCGCGGGCGGTTCGACTACGACGATACGTGGCGCTACGGCTTCGACATCCAGCGAGCCTCGTCGAGCAACTACGTGCGCGACTTCAGCCTCGACCACGTCGTCGGCAACTCGACCCTGCTGACCAGCCAGATCTATCTCGAAGGCTTTGGCCAGGGCGCCTACTCGCGCCTCGACATGAAGTTCTACCAGGGCCTCGACGACACCATCGTCGACAGCCAGCTGCCCTACGTCCTGCCGCGCTATCAGTACAGCTATTTCGGCCTGCCGGACGCGCTCGGCGGGCGCCTCAAGCTCGATGCCGGCGCGTTCAACGTGATGCGCACCGACGGGACCAACACCCAGCGCGCCAGCCTGACGATGGAGTACGCCCGTCCGTTCGTCGGCCAGTTCGGTGATCTATGGAAGGTCACGTTCCACGGCGACGCCGCCGGCTACAACGCGACGGACATGAACCAGCAGCCGAATTTCAGCTCCATAAGCTCGATCTCGACGGCGCGGGCGCTGCCGCAGGTGGCGGTCGATTTCCGCTGGCCGTTCATGCGCGATGGCGGCGCCTGGGGCACCCAGATCATCGAGCCGATCGCCCAGCTCGTCGTCGCCCCGCGCGCCGGCGACAGCCAGTTCACCCGCATCCCGAACGAGGACAGCCTCGACCTCGAATTCACCGACGCCAACCTGTTCGGCTTCAACCGCTTCCCCGGCATCGACCGGCTGGAGGGCGGGGTGCGCGCCAACGTGGCACTACACGGCGCCTGGTACCTCAACGGCACCAGCTTCGACAGCATGATCGGCCAGTCCTACCGAACCACGAAGGACAACCTGTTCCCCGAGGCCTCGGGGCTGCACGACACCGTCTCCGACATCGTGGGCCGCGCCACCTTCGCGCCGACCGATTGGCTTGACCTGACCTACCGCACCCGGCTCGATCACAACACGCTGAACACCCGCATGGCCGACGCGCTGGCCACCATCGGCGGCCCGCGGTTCCGCATGACCGGCGGGTACATCTACACGACCTTCGACCCTTACCAATTCTACCAGCAGCCGCCGCCGCCGCCGATCTCCTCGGGCTTCTTCATACCGCGCAACGAGATCACGCTGGGCGCGGCGACGAGCTGGGGGAACTATCGGCTCGGCGTCTCCGGCCGGCGGGATCTCGCGACCAACCAGATGGTGTCGCTCGCGGCGGATGCCGCCTACGAGGATGAGTGCTTCATCTTCGATATTCGCTTCAATCGCCGGTACACCTCGTATAATGGCGACAACGGCTCGACCACGATTCTCTTCCAGCTGACCTTCAAGACCATCGGTCAGTTCGGCTTCCGCGCGATGTGATACCGGAGCGGCCCAGCATGACACCACGCCCCGCGAAAACGGCCCAGCCCGCCCTCGCCGCCCTGCTTCTCGCCGGGGCGGCGGTGCTGCTGGGTGGCGCCGCGAGTGCCGCGCCGCAGCGGGCGGCCGCCGGGCACGCCGCCACCGCCAAGCCGCCGGCGGCGCAGCCCGAGGCAGGGATCGTCGCGATCGTCAACGGCGCCGTCATTAGCAACGGCGACGTGACCAATCGTGGCCGGCTGTTCGCGCTGTCGACCGGCATGGGCATCTCGCCCGAGATCCTGGACCGGCTGCGCCCGCAGATCACTCGCCAGCTGATCGACGAGCGGCTGCGGCTGCAGGAGGTGCAGCGGCGCCACATCCTGGTCGCCGACAAGGACATCGCCGCGGCGATTCACGAGATCGAGGCGCGCAACGGGATGCCGCCGGGCGCGCTGCAGGCCAAGCTCAATGCCGATGGCGTCGGGATGCGCACCCTGGTCGACCAGATCCGCGTGCAGCTCGGCTGGACCCGCGTGCTGCGCGAGCAGCTCGGCGACGCCGGGGGCATCAAGCCGGCGGACATCGAGGAGCAGCAGAAGCTCCTGGCACAGCAGGTCGGCCGGCCGGAATTCCGAGTGAGCGAGATCTTCATCCCGGTGGACGATCCGGCCAACACCGCCGACGCCCAGAAATTCGCCGAGACCGTGATCGGCGAGCTGCGCGCCGGGGCGCCGTTCGCGGTGGCGGCGGCGCAATTCAGCCAGAGCCAGACCGCCCTGCAAGGCGGCGATCTCGGCTGGGTGCAGCCCAACCAGCTCGACCCCGAGGTCGCTCGCGTGGTGCAGGCAATGCCAGAGGGCGCGATCAGCAACCCGCTCAAGGTACCGGGAGGCTACTCGATCGTCACCTTGCGGGGCCACCGCGAGATCGGCCGGGACGTGGGCACGATGGTGTCCCTCCGTCAGGTATTCTTGCCGTTCTCCGGGACGCTCAACCCGCAGGCGCCAACCGAGCAGCAGCGACAGACCCTGGAGCGCGCGAAGGGGATCAGCGCCAGCGTGCATAGCTGCGAGGCGATGGAGGCGGCGGCCAAGGCCAACAACTCCCCCCGCCCGGCGAACCCCGGCGATGTGCGGCTGGAGAGCGTCAACCCGCCGCAATTGCGTCAGATGCTCGCCTCGCTGCCGAGCGATCGCGCCAGCCAGCCGCTGATCGCCAATGACGGGATCGCCGTGGTGATCGTCTGCTCGCGCGAACAGAAGAACCTCGCCCAGCTCAGCAAGGACGAGATTGGGAATCGCCTGCTCTCCGAACGGGTGGAACTGCTCTCGCGCCAGCTGCAGCGCGACCTCCGCCGCCGCGCGATGATCGACGTGCGCGCGCAAAAGGTCGCTGGCGGCACCTAGTCGCCAGCCGCCACGCCGGGGCGATGCCCGCGCCGCCGCCCCTGCGCGAGGTGATAGCCCGGCACGGGCTCGACGCGCGCAAGAAGCTCGGCCAGCACTTCCTGCTCGACGCCAACCTGACCGGCCGCATCGTGCGCCAGGCCGGCCCGCTCGCCGGGCGGCATGTGATCGAGGTTGGCCCCGGCCCCGGCGGCCTCACCCGCGCCCTGCTCGCCGCCGAGCCGGCGAGCGTGACGGCGATCGAGGTCGACCCGCGCGCCGTGTCTGCCATGCGCGAGCTGGAAACCCAGGCCGGCGGCCGGCTGCGTGTAATGGAAGCCGACGCACTGCGGCTCGATCTGGGGATGCTGACCGGGGCGCCGCGCCAGATCGTCGCCAACCTGCCCTACAACGTCGCCACACCCCTGCTGATCGCGTGGCTGCGTCAGGCCGCCTCGTTCGAGCGCCTGACCCTGATGTTCCAGCAGGAGGTCGCCGAGCGCATCTGCGCCGCCCCGGCCACCCCCGCCTACGGCCGACTCTCGGTGCTGGCGCAGTGGATCTGTGCGGTGGATCTCAAGCTCCGCATCCCGCCCGCCGCCTTCGTCCCGCCGCCGAAAGTGTGGTCCGCCGTGGTCGGCTTGGTGCCCCATTCCGCGCAGCCCGACCGTGCGCTGTTCGCCGCGATGGAGCGACTGACCGCCGCCGCCTTCGGCCAGCGTCGCAAGATGCTGCGCGGCGCCCTCAAGCCGCTCGGCGGCGAGGCGTTCCTGACCCGCGCCGGGATCGATCCGGAACGCCGGGCGGAGACGCTGTCGGTGGCGGAGTTCGATGGGATGGCGCGGTTGCTGGGTTGACGGGCACACCCCTCACCCCGGCCCTCTCCCCCAAGGGGGAGAGGGAGGAGAAAAGCCCTCGCCCCTTGGGGGAGAGGGCTGGGTGAGGGGGTCGCGGCCGACCGGGAGCGAGAATACCGCTCCCTACGTCCCCACCAACCCCCGCGCGAACTCCCCCGCGTCGAACGGCCGCAAATCCCCCGCCTGCTCGCCCACGCCGACCGCGTGCACAGGCAAGCCAAACTCCTCGGCCAGTGCCACCACGATGCCGCCCCGCGCGCTGCCGTCGAGCTTGGTGACGACGAGGCCGGTGACGTCCACCATCTCGCGGAACACGCGGACCTGCTGGATGGCGTTCTGGCCGGTGGTGGCGTCGAGCACCAGCAGCACCGAATGCGGCGCCTCGGGGTCCTGCTTGCGGATCACGCGGATGATCTTCTTCAGCTCCTCCATCAGCACCGAGCGGTTGTGCAGCCGCCCGGCGGTGTCGATCAGCAGCACGTCGGCACCCTCGGCGCGCGCTTGCGTCAGTGCCTGGAACGCAAGGCCGGCGGCATCGGCGTTGGGCGCGCCGGCGATCACCGGGGCGTCGGTGCGCTGGCCCCAGATCTGCAGCTGCTCGACGGCGGCGGCGCGGAAGGTGTCGCCGGCGACCAGCACCGGGCGCATTCCCTGCTCGCGGTAGAGCTGCGCCATCTTGCCGATAGTCGTCGTCTTGCCGGTGCCGTTGACCCCGACCACCAGCACGACATGCGGCTTCAGCGCATGGTCGATGACCAGCGGGAGCGCGACGGGCGCGAGAATGGCGGAGACCTCCTCGGCCAGCGCCGTCTTGATCTCCTCGTCCGTTACCTCGGTGCCGAAGCGGGTGCGGCGGAACGTCGCGATCACCCTTGCCGCAACCTCGGTGCCGAGATCGGCGGAGATGAGCAGCTCCTCCAGCTCCTCCAGCGCCTCCTCGTCCAGCCGACGCTTCTTGAAGACCGTGGTGATGCCCTCGGTCAGCTTCTGCGTGCTGCGCGAGAGGCCCTGCTTGAGCCGACCGAAGAACCCGCCGAGCGCCATCAGCCAGCCCCCGGCAGGGAAGACAGGGGCTCCGCCACGATGGCCTTGTCCGTCACGCCAATGGCACGCGCCGTCACGACCCGCCCCGGCTCCACGGCGCGAGCCAGCCGCACCGGCGCGAAATGCTCGCTATGCCCGGCATCCTCGCTCTCAGCGAGCACGCTGATGGTCCGGCCGACCTGCGCCGCGAGAAACCGCTGGGTCGCGCGCTGTCCCGCCGCGCGCAGCCGCGCCGCGCGCTCCCGCCGCACCGGCTTGGCCACGGAGGGCATCCGCGCGGCGGGGGTGCCGGGGCGTTCGCTGTAAGGAAATACGTGGAGGAACTGCAGCCCCGCCTCCTCGACAAAGGCCAGGGTCTCCTCGAACAGCGCCTCGGTCTCGGTCGGGAAGCCGGCGATCAGGTCCGCCCCGAAGGCGATACCGGGCCGCAGCGCCCGCGCCCGCTCGATGGTGGCGAGCGCGTCGGCCCGCAGATGGCGGCGCTTCATGCGCTTCAGGACGAGATCGCTGCCGGCCTGCAAGGAAAGATGCAGATGCGGCATCAGTCGCGGCTCCTCGGCGATGAGGCGCCAGAGATCGGCGTCGATCGCGGCCGGGTCCAGCGACGACAGCCGGAGGCGCGGCAGTTCCGGCACCAGTGCCAACAACCGCCGCACAAGCTGGCCCAAACTCGGCTGTCCCGGCAAATCCGGCCCGTAGCTGGTAATGTCGACGCCGGTGAGCACGATTTCGGAGTACCGCGCCGCCACCAGCGAGCGCACCTGCTCGACGACGCCGCCCACCGGCACGCTGCGGCTCGGGCCACGACCGAACGGGATCACGCAGAAAGTGCAGCGGTGGTCGCACCCTTGCTGCACCTGCACGAAGGCGCGCGCCCGGCCAGCGAACTCGGTCACCAGATGCGCCGCCGTCTCGCGCGCGGCCATGATGTCCGCGACACCGCCCGCCGCGCCCTGGGTCCAGCTCTCCGGCCGCAGCTTTTCCAGATTGCCCAGCACCCGGTCCACGCCGGGCAGCGCCGACCACGCGCCGGGGTCGATCTGGACCGCACATCCCGTCACCACGATGCGCGCCTCCGGGTGCTCGCGCCGTGCCCGGCGGATCGCCTGGCGCGCCTGCCGCTCGGCCTCGGCCGTCACCGCGCAGGTGTTGACGATCACCGTGTCGGCGAGCGCCGCCGCATGGCCGCGCATCACCTCGCTCTCATAGGCATTCAGCCGGCAGCCAAAAGTAACAATCTCCACCGTCATGCGGGGAAGGCCCCGAGGTCGATCATGCCGGTATAGGTGGTGGCCGTCGGCCCCGACATCAGTACATGGCCGTCCTGCTCCCGCCACTCGATCTCCAGCGTCCCGCCATCGAGCTCGACCGCCGCGCGCCGGCCCGCGAGGCCCCGACGATGGGCGTTG
Source organism: Acetobacteraceae bacterium (assembly GCA_035475015.1). Taxonomy (GTDB): domain Bacteria; phylum Pseudomonadota; class Alphaproteobacteria; order Acetobacterales; family Acetobacteraceae; genus JAFKFI01. The sequence continues at coordinate 2,767 of DATIMU010000254.1, read as the reverse complement.
ACCAGGGCGGCGCACGCCCCAGAGCCGCAAGCGCGGGTCAGCCCGGCGCCACGCTCCCATACCCGCAACCGGATGTAGTCCGGCGCGAGCACCTGCGCGAAGCCGATATTGGCGCGGTCGGGGAACAGCGCGTCGTGTTCCAGCGCCGGCCCCAGCGTCTCGACCGGCACGACGGAAAGGTCGGGGACGAAGAAGGTCGCGTGCGGATTGCCCATGCTGAGCGCCGCCGGGTCGCTCACCCCTCCCCCAACCCGCTCCCACAAGGGGAGGGGGCTTTGCTGCTCCCTCTCCCCTTGCGGGCTTGGGCTGCGAAGCAGACCAAAATCGGGGAGAGGGGTTGCCGCGAGGTCGAGATGCAGCGTGTCCATCGGCCGGGCGAGCGGCACGTCCTCCCAGCCGAGCCGGGCCGGCCCCATGTCCACCTCGACCTCGCCGTCCGCACCAAGGACGGCGCTGAGCTTCCCCGAGACAGTGGCGATCGCCAGCTTGCGCTTGCGGCTCTCGCGCGCGATCAGCCCGGCGACGCAGCGCGTCGCGTTGCCGCAGGCGCCCGCCTCCGAGCCGTCGGGGTTGCGAATACGCATGAACGCCGCCGCCCCGGAGCCGCGCGGCGCCCGCTCGATGGTGATGAGCTGGTCGCAGCCGATCCCGGTCCGCCGGTCGGCGAGGGCGGCAGCCAGTGTTGGCGTGATGCCGAGCGGCCCGTCGCGCTCGTCGAACACGACGAAATCGTTGCCGCAGCCGTGCATCTTGAGGAAGGGGGCCAGCATCACGGGCTTATATTTGCCACCGAGGGGGAAATGATAGCCCCGTCCTTGCATCGCCGGCCTGTCGTGGCTATACCCCCGCCCCTGTTCGCGCGCCCGGGCCTGGAATGGGCTGCCCGGCCGCGACGCCTTGCGCTTGGCGCTTGGCCTAAGAAGAAGGAGAACGAAATGCCCAAGATGAAGACCAAGTCGTCGGTCAAGAAGCGGTTCAAGATCACCGCGACCGGCAAGGTCCTGGCCGGGCCGGGCAACAAGCGCCACGGGCTCATCAACCGCTCGCAAAAGGCCAAGCGCAGCAATCGCCGGATGCAGGTGCTGACCCCCGAGGACGGCAAGACAGTCAAGCAATGGGCCCCCTACGGGCTGCGGTGAGGAGATAGCGCATGGCACGCGTCAAGCGCGGCACGACCACCCACGCCCGGCACAAGAAGGTCCTGGATCAGTCCAAGGGCTTCTACGGGCGCTCATCCACCAATTACCGGATCGCGCTGGAGCGGCTCGAGAAGTCGCTGCAATACGCCTATCGCGACCGACGCAACAAGAAGCGCGACTTCCGCGGGCTGTGGATTCAGCGCATCAACGCGGCGGTGCGCGAGCACGGGCTGACCTACTCGCGATTTATCGCCGGGCTGAACAAGGCGGGCATCGAGATCGACCGCAAGGTGCTCGCCGCAATCGCCTACGACGATGCCGCGAGCTTCGCCGAGATCGTGAAGAAGGCCCAAGCCGCGCTGGCCGAGCCCGCCCTCGCCTGAGTTCGATCCCGTTCGGGAAATCGTTCTAGCCGGAGAAAGGGCTGCCCGCGCGTCGGGCGGCCCTTTGTCGTGAGAGAGCCATGCAAAACGATCTGCTCGCCCTGAAGACCGAGACCGACGCCGCCCTCGCGGCGGCGGCCGATTTGCGCGCCTGGGACGCGGTGCGCGTCGCCGTGCTCGGCCGCAACGGCCGGCTCACGGGGCTGCTGAAGGAATTGGGAAAAACTCCGCCCGAGCAGCGGCGCGAGCGCGGGGCGGCGCTCAATCGCCTCAAGGATGACCTCGCCGTCGCCATCGAGGCACGCCGCACTGCACTTGAGGCATCGGAACTCGATGCGCGGCTGGCCGAGGAAAAGCTCGACGTCACGCTGCCGCCGCGCCCCGCGCCGCAGGGGCTGATCCACCCGATCAGCCGCACCGAGGAGGAAATCGCCGCGATTTTCGGCGCGATGGGATTTTCCATCGCCGAGGGGCCGGACATCGAGAGCGACTGGCACAATTTCGGCGCCCTCAACATCCCCGCGCACCATCCCGCCCGCGCCGACCACGACACGTTCTACCTACCGCCGATTGGCCCCTTGGGCGGGAACGAACCGCCTCGCGTACTGCGCACCCACACCTCGCCGGTGCAGATCCGCTCGATGCTCGCCGCCCCGCCGCCGCTGCGCGTCATCGCCATCGGCCGCACCTACCGCGCCGACCACGACGCCACGCACAGCCCGATGTTTCACCAATGCGAGGGGCTGGTGGTGGACCGCGACATTACCCTCGGCCATCTCAAGGGCTGCCTGATCGACTTCCTCCGCGCCTTCTTCGGCATCTCGGGCCTGCCGGTGCGCTTCCGCGCCAGCTACTTCCCGTTCACCGAGCCGTCGATGGAGGTGGACATCGGCTGGAACCGCCGCACCGGCGAGCTCGGCACCGGGGGCGACTGGCTGGAGATATTGGGCAGCGGCATGGTGCATCCCCGCGTGCTGGCCAATTGCGGGCTCGACCCGCGCGAGTGGCAGGGATTTGCCTTCGGGATGGGGGTGGAGCGCGTGACCATGCTCAAGCACGGCATCGCCGATCTGCGCCCGTTCTTCGAGAGCGACATCCGCTGGCTGCGGCATTACGGCGCGAGCCCGCTGGCGCCGGCGATGCTGCATGAGGGGGTGTGAGATGGCGCGCTCAACTTGCGACAGTTACCCCCTCACCCAACCCTCTCCCCCAAGGGGGAGAGGGCTCTACTTCTCCCTCTCCCCC
>DATIMU010000253.1:0-1951 GCA_035475015.1 Acetobacteraceae bacterium | reverse complement strand
ACGTTGCAGGTGCAACTGCCGCAGGAGGCCGACGCCTTGGTGCGCGCGCGCACCGCATCGAGCGTGGTCAAGCCGTGCTCGGCGATCGAGGCGAGAATTTTTCCTTTCGACACTCCGTTGCAGCCGCAAATTTCCGCCGTGTCCGGCAGCGCCTCCACGCCGCTTTCGGCCGCGCCCGCCAGCGCCGGTCCGAACGCCAGCAGGTCGCGCATTGCCCCGACGTCGGTGCCGTTGCGGATGAGATCGAAATACCAGCCGCCGTCGCGCGCCTCGCCGTACAGCACCGCGCCGATCAGCTTTTCCTCGCGCAGCACCAGCCGCTTGTGCACGCCGCGCGCCGCGTCGCGGAACACGACCTCCTCCGTGGTCTCGTCGCCGAGAAAATCGCCGGCGGAGAACATGTCGATCCCCGTCACCTTGAGCCGCGTTCCCGTCACGCCGGGCTCGTAGACGCTCTCCGCCGTCTCGGTGATGCGGTCGGCGCAGATCTTCGCCATGTCCCAGAGCGGGGCGACAAGGCCAAAAACCTGGCCACGATGCTCGACGCATTCGCCGACCGCGTAGATGTGCGGATCGCTGGTGCGCATCGCGTCGTCCACGCGCACGCCACGGCCGCAGGCGAGACCGGCATCCTTTGCCAGCGCCGTGTTGGGCCGAATACCGACTGCCATCACCACCAGATCGGCGGCGATCTCGCGCCCGTCCGCGAGTTCGAGCGCGCGGACGCGATCCTCGCCGTGAATCGCCTTGGTGTTCGCCTCGGTGAGAACCTCGATGCCGCGTGCACGCAAATCGTCGGCAAGCAGGCCGGCCGAGACCGGATCGAGCTGGCGCTCCATCAAGGTCGGCATGAGGTGCAGTACGGTGACGTCCATGCCGTTGCGGCTGAGGCCGTTGGCCGCTTCCAACCCGAGCAGCCCGCCGCCGATCACCACCGCGCGGCCCCCCCGGCGCGCGGCTTCCTGCATCGTGCCGACATCGCCGATGTCGCGGAAGCCGATCACGCCCGGCAGCCGCGCGCCCGGCACCGGCAGGATCACCGGGTTGGAGCCGCTGGCGAGCAGCAGCACGTCATAGGGCCGCATGGTGCCGCGCTCGCCCTGCACCATGCGCGCGTCGCGGTCGATCGCGACGACGGCCTCGCCGGCGATCAGCTCGATGCGGTTGGCCGCGTACCAGCCGCGATCGTGGGTGACGATCTCCTCGAAGGTCTTTTCCCCCGCCAGCACCGGGGAGAGCATGATGCGGTTGTAGTTGCCGTGCGGCTCGGCGCCGAACACGGTGATGTCGAACTCGTCCGGCGCGCGGGCGAGGATTTCCTCGACGGCGCGGATGCCGGCCATGCCGTTGCCGACGAGGACCAGGCGCTTGCGCGTGGGGGAGAGCATGTTCATGTCCCGCCCTCCCCTCAGACCCGCGCCGCGCCGTAGAGCTCGGACCACGTTGTGCGCCAGCGCCGCCGCACCCCGGAGAGCGCCACCAGTGCGACGGCCGCGAGCAGCGCGAAAATCAGAAATCCCGCGCCGTAGCCGCCGGTGAGCTGCTTCGAGTAGCCGAGGCTGGAGGCGAGATAGAACCCGCCCACCCCGCCGGCCATGCCGACGAGACCCGTCATGATGCCGATCTCGTTGCGAAACCGCTGCGGCACCAGCTGGAACACCGAGCCGTTGCCCATGCCGAGCGCGAGCATCCCCACGAGGAACACCGGCAGCGCGATCCAGATGGAGGAAAGCCCGGTGCTGATCGCGGCGAAGGCGCAGGCGGCGACGGCGTAGAGCGCGGTGAGCGCACGCACGCCGCCCACTCTGTCGGCCACGGCGCCGCCCAGCGGCCGCACCATCGAGCCCACGAACACCACCGCCGCGGTGCAGTAGCCCGCCGTCACCGGCGGCAGGCCGTACTGGTCATTGAAGTAGATCGTGAGCGACGAGGCGAGCCCCACGAAGCCGCC
>DATIMU010000252.1:0-3083 GCA_035475015.1 Acetobacteraceae bacterium | reverse complement strand
CGCAGGTCGCGATGCGTCGCGGCGATGATCCGCACGTTGGCCTTGATGAGCTGGCGGCCGCCGACCGAGGTGAACTCGCCCTCCTGCAGCACGCGCAGCAGGCGCGTTTGCGCCTCGGGCGGCATGTCGCCGATCTCGTCGAGGAACAGCGTGCCGCCATTGGCCTGCTCGAACCGGCCCGGCGTGCGGTTGGTGGCGCCGGTGAAGGCGCCGCGCTCATGGCCGAACAGCTCGCTCTCGATCAGCTCGCGCGGGATCGCCGCCATGTTGATCGGCACGAAGGAGCCGCCGCGTCGCTTGCCGTAATTGTGCAGCGCGCGCGCCACCAGCTCCTTGCCGGTGCCCGACTCGCCGTTAATCATCACCGTGAGGTCGGCGGTCGTGAGCCGTGCCACGGTGCGGTAGATCTCCTGCATCGCCGGGCTGCGGCCGATCAGCGGCAGCGGCTCGTCGCCGTCGCGCGCGTCGGCGAGGATGGCGGCGACCGGCGGCGTCGGCGCCGCCAGCGCACGGGCCACGACGGCGAGCAATTCCTGCAGATCGAACGGCTTCGGCAGATACTCGAAGGCGCCACGTTGGGCTGCCTTCACCGCCGTCATCAGGGTCGATTGCGCGCTCATCACCACCACGCGCAGATCGGGCCGCGCCCGCTTGATGCGCGGGATCAGGTCGAGCCCGTTCTCGTCGGGCATCACCACGTCGGTGATGACCAGATCGCCCTCGCCCTCCTCCACCCAGCGCCACAGCGTCGCGGCGTTGCCCGTGGTGCGGACCTGATAGCCGGACCGGCCGAGCGCCTGGGTCAGCACGGTCCGGATGGAACGGTCGTCATCCGCGACCAGCACGGTGGGAAGCGTCATGGCGGCTCCAGGTCGTTGCCGGACCTTCGATCGGGGTTGCTCAAATCAAGCCGCGTCGGATTCCTCGTCGACGATGACCGGCAGGTGCAGGCGGAATTCGGTCCGCCCGGGCCGGCTGTCGACCTCGATCAATCCGCCGTGGTCGCCGACGATCTTGGCGACCAGCGCCAGACCCAAACCGTTGCCCGAGGGCTTCGAGGTGACAAACGGCTCGAACAGGTGCGGCCTTATGTCCTCGGGGATGCCCGCGCCGTTGTCGCGCACGCTGACCATCAGCGGCAGGTCGAGCCGGGTGCGCGAGCCGGGAATGGCGACGCGCATCCCGTGCTGATAGGCGGTGGCGAGCATGATCTCGCCATGCGGCGTGTCCGCGTTGGTCACCGCCTCGGCGGCGTTCTTCACCAGGTTGAGCAGCACCTGCACGAGCTGGTCGCGATTGCCCCAGACCGGCGGCAGCGACGGGTCGTAAGCCTCGGTGAAGCGGACATGCGAGGCAAAGCCGGTCTGGGCGAGCTTGCGCACGCGCTCCAGCACGCGGTGGATGTTCACCGGCGACCGCTCGATCGGCTTCTCGCCGAACATCTCCATGCGATCGACCAGATCGCGGATGCGATCGGCCTCGTCGCGGATCAGCAAGGTCAGCTCGCGATCGGACTCGGCGACGCTGCCTTCGAGCAACTGTGCCGCGCCACGAATGCCGGAAAGCGGGTTCTTCACCTCGTGCGCCAGAATGGCGGCCATGCCGGTCACGCTGCGCGCCGCACCCCGGAACGACAGCTGGCGGTCGAGCGCGCGGGCGGCGGAGGCGTCCTGCATCACCAGCAGCACCGCGCCGGGCATTTCGAGCAGCGGAGTGATCTGCACGGTGATGCCCGGCTTGTGCAGGCGCGGACTTTCGAGCGTGAGGTCATGGTCGGACACGGTCGCCTCGCCCCGGCGGGCGTAGCCCATGAGCATGAAGATCGGATTGTCCTGCGGCACGAGGTCATTCAGCCGCAGCGGCGCCAGCTGCGCCACCGAGATGCCGAGGAACTGCTCGGCGGCGTGGTTGGCGTAGACGAAGCGGTTGTCCGTATCGAGCAGCACCACGGGCACCGGCAGCGCGCCCAAGATCAATGCAGCTTCGGGGATCAGCGCCGGCTCGGGCACGCGCGGCACCTCGGCGGGTTGCGCCAACACCGCCACGGGCCGCTTGCGCAGTGCCGCCTTGCTCATGCGGCCTCGGCCTCGATCCCGTCCGCCCGCGCCACCGCGTCGCGGGTCACGCCGCGGGCGATCAGCGGATCGTAGAGGCCGTCGACCAGCCGGATCACCGCATCGACATCGGCGAGCCGATTGACCGTGGCGCGGAATTCAGCCGAGCCCGGCAGGCCGCGGGAATACCAAGCGATGTGCTTGCGCGCGAGCCGCAGTCCCGCATCCACGCCGAAATGTGTCAGGACCGCGCGATAGTGGCCGAGCAGCGTCTCCTTCTGGCGCGCCAGCGACGGCTCGGGGGCGCGCTGGCCGGAGTGCAGGAAGCGCGCGACCTGCGCCGGGAACCACGGCCGACCGTAGCAGCCGCGCCCGATCATCACGCCGTCCGCGCCCGACAGGCGCAGCGCCTCGGCGGCGTCGTCCTCGGTGAGGATGTCGCCATTGGCGATCACCGGGATACGCACGGCGCGCTTGACCTCGGCGATGAAGGCCCAATCGGCGCGGCCGGTGTAGAATTGCTGGCGGGTGCGGCCATGCACCGTGACCATGCGGATGCCCGACTGCTCGGCGATGCGCGCCATGCGCGGTGCGTTGAGGCTGGCGTGGTCCCACCCCATGCGCATCTTGAGCGTGACCGGCACTTTCACCGCCGCGACGGTCGCGGCGAGGATGGCGCCGGCGGCGGTCTCGTCGCGCATCAAAGCGGAGCCGGCCTGCTGGCCCATTGCCACTTTCTTGACCGGGCAGCCGAAATTGATGTCGATGAGATCGGCGCCGCGATCCACCGCGAGGCGGGCGGCCTCGGCCATCGCCACCGGATCGCAGCCGGCGAGCTGCACGGCGGAGACGCCGCCGCAGCCGTCCACCTCGGCCATTCTCAGCGTATTGCGGTTCTCGCGGATCATCGCCCAGGAGGCGATCATCTCGGAGACCACCATCCCGGCGCCCTGCTCCTTGGCGAGACGCCGAAACGGCAGGTCGGTGACGCCGGACATCGGCGCCAGGATGACCGGCGTGTCGATGCGG
>DATIMU010000251.1:0-3942 GCA_035475015.1 Acetobacteraceae bacterium | reverse complement strand
GCCCTCCGGCAGCACCGCACCGGTATCCGGGTCGATCACCTCGGGGAAGAAATGATCCTCCCAGATGTGCAGCCCGTCCTTGGTCTCCACGCATTCCTGCGCGACGCCCGGCCCCATCACCTCCGACAGCCCGTAGATGTCCACCGCATCGAGGCCGAACCCGGCTTCGATTTCGGCGCGCATCGCGTTGGTCCAGGGCTCGGCGCCGAGGATGGCGACGCGCAGCGAGGTGGCGCGCGGGTCGAGGCCGCGGGCGCGGAACTCGTCGAGGATCGCCAATAGATAGCTCGGCGTCACCGTGATGATCTCGGGCGAGAAGTCCTGGATGAGCTGCACCTGCCGCTCGGTCTGGCCGCCGGAGACCGGGATCACGGTGCAGCCCAGCCGCTCCACCCCGTAATGCACGCCGAGCCCGCCGGTGAACAGGCCGTAGCCATAGGCGTTGTGCACCCGCATCCCGGGCCGGCCGCCGGCGGCATGGATCGAGCGCGCCATCAGCCCGGCCCAGACCTCCAGATCCGCCTGCGTGTAGCCCGCCACCACGGGTTTCCCCGTCGTGCCGGAGGACGCGTGAATCCGCGCGACCTTGTCCCGCGGCACGGCGAACAGGCCGAACGGATAATTGTCCCGCAAATCCTGCTTGGCGGTGAACGGAAACCGGGCGATGTCGGAGAGGTCGTGGAAATCCGACGGATGCACGCCGGCGCCGTCGAACGCCGCCCGGTAGTGCGGCACATGCTCGTAGGCGTGGCGCAGCGTCCAGGCGAGCCGTTCGCGCTGAACGGCGGAGATCTCGTCGCGCGAGGCCGTCTCGATCGCATCGAGGCCCGCCGGCATGGTCACTTCTCCCCGCCGAAGAATTTCTCCCCGAGCGAGCGCGTATGGCCACGGAACTCCGCCACCACCGCGCCGTCCTCCGCCGTCACCCGCACGTCATAGAGGCCGGTGCGCCCGGCCCTCGCCCGCTCCACCGCTTCGGCGGTCAGGCGCTCGCCGTGCTTGGCCGGCCGCAGGAAGCTGATCGCCGCCTGCTGCGCCACCGCGCGTTCGCCGTGGCTGTTGGAGGCGAACGCCATCGCGCTATCGGCGAGGGTAAAGATGAAGCCGCCGTGGCAGATGCCGTGGCCGTTCACCATCGCCTCGGCCACGCGCATCGACAGTCGCGCGCAACCCGGCCCGACCTCATCGAGCGCCATGCCGAGCCCGCGACTGGCGCGATCCTCCGCCCACATCGCCTCGGCGCACGCCTCGGCCAGCGCCTGCGGATCGGCCGGTTGCGTCACCCCGCGCGTCCGCGAAAGGCCGCCTTGCGCTTCTCGAGGAACGCTTGCACGCCCTCGGCGTAGTCCGCCGTCCGGCCGGCCTCGCGCTGCAGGTCGCGCTCCACATCGAGCTGGGCGTCCAGGCTGTTGCCGCTCGACTGGTTGAGGGCCCGCTTGGTCAGCGCCAGCGCCTCGGTCGGCTGGGTCGCGAGATGCCCGGCCAAGGTCTCCGCCTCGTGCGCCAGCTTGTCGTCGTCCACCGCCTTCCAGATCATGCCCCACGCCTCGGCCTTCTCCGCCGGAACGGGTTCGGTGAGCATCGCCAGCGCCCGCGCCCGCGCGTCCCCGACCAGCCGGGGCAGGAAGAAGCTGTTGCCGGAATCGAGGGTCAGCCCGATCCGGCCGAACACCTGGATGAAGCTCGCCGACCGCGCTGCCAGCACGATGTCGCACGCCAGCGCGAACCCCGCGCCGGCCCCCGCCGCGACGCCGTTCACCGCGCAGACCACCGGAGCCGGCAAGTCGCGGATGCGGCGCACGATCTGGTGGTGATAGGTGTCCGCCAGCCGGCCGAGATCGGGCGGGCCGTCCGGCCCTGGCATCAAGGACGGGCTCAGCTCCTGCCCGGCGCAGAAGCCGCGCCCCTCGCCGGTGAGCAGCACCGCCCGACAGGCGGGGTCATCGCGCGCCGCGTCGAGTGCGGCGATCAGGGCGGCCATCATCTCCTCGGTCACCGCATTGAGCTTGTCCGGGCGGTTCAGCACCAGCTTGCGCCAGCCCGCACGCTGCTCGACCTTGATCGTTTCCGCCATGCTGCCCCCGCCTCGCCAAATGTGCTCGCCGAACCTGGCGCCAGCTTAGGCCCCGGACGCAGCCGAACGCCATGCGCCACAGGATCCGCCCCGCGCCCGGAGCGGAGCCTCGCGACAGCTCAGCGGGTCTGCGCGGCCGAGGTGTTGGGGCCGCCCGGGGAGTTGCTGGGCGTGCTCGTGCCGCTGCCGCCCGATGAACCCATGCTGCCCGATGAACCCATGCTGGTCGACGAACCGGCACTGCGCGACGAGCCGGCGCTGCCGGAGCCTATCGAGCTGCCGGTCGTGCCGTTGGCCGAGCTGGTGTTGCCCATGTTCCCGGAATTGCCGAGCGCCGTGACGGCGGTCAGCGAATCCGGGTTGACGATCATCATCACCGGATGCCCGTCCCGGTCCTTTGCCCGGACGAGGAACGATTCCGGCATGATCTTGACGTCCTTGAAGCCGGACTGCTCCAGCTCGGACTTCATCCGCGCGGCGACCGGACTGGCATGGCCGGTCATGCCGGTCGACGAGCCGGTCATGGCGGTTGAAGATGAGCCAGTTGAAGGTGAGGACGACGATGGCGACGAGCTGGAACCGGCTGGGCCGGTCGTCGCGGACCCCATATTGGCGCCCGTGTTCGGGTATGTGCTGCTGGAGGTTTGCGCCGCGGCCGGCAGCGCGAAGGCAAAGGCGACCGCCGCCCCGGCGACAACGAGTGATTTCATGTGGAGTTTCTCCCTGGCGCCACGCGGCGCTCTTCCACAACCGGGCATGTTCCGTCGGGTTCCGATGCTCCGCGTTTCGTGGTTGCCGCCGTGCCGTCACAGGCGGCGCATCTTGCGCTAGGATGTAGCGTTCCGGTTGATGGAACTCCGCTCCGAAAGGGTGCCCACATGGATATCGGTTTCGGGCCCGACGCCCTCACGCTCGACAGCCGCTACACCGAGCACGACAGGCCCATCCTGCTCAGCGGCATCCACGCCCTCGTGCGCGCGCTGCTGGAGCAAGGCCGCCTTGACCGCCAGGCCGGCCACCGCACCGCCGGCCTGGTCTCGGGCTATCGCGGCTCACCGCTCGGCGGCATGGACCAGGAGCTGTGGCGCCAGGAAGACCGGCTCAAATCCCACGACATCCGCTTCCAGCCGGGGCTGAACGAGGATCTCGCGGCGACCATGCTGTTCGGCACGCAGCAGATCGACGCCTTTCCCGGCAAGCAATACGACGGAGTATTCGGCCTCTGGTACGCCAAGGGTCCGGGCGTGGACCGCAGCGGCGACGCGCTGCACTGCGCCACCATGTTCGGCACCGCCCCGCTCGGCGGCGTGCTCGCGGTGGCCGGCGACGACCACGCGGCGCAATCCTCGACCTACCCGCACCAGACCGACCAGGTGTTCCAAGCGCTGATGATGCCGCTGCTGGCGCCTTCGGGCGTCGCCGACATCCTCGACTTCGCCCTGGCGGGCATCGGGCTGTCCCGCTTCTGCGGCCTCTGGGTCGCGATGAAGACGATCGCCGACGTGGTCGAGCAGCACGCCACGATCACGGTCCCCTCGGCGCGCGGCTTTGCCGTCCCCGACATCGCGCTCCCCGCGCACGGGCTGAACATCGACCACACATTGCAATTTCCCGCCCAGCGCGCCGAGCTCGAGCGGCGCGTCCTGGAGGAGCGGCTGCCGGCGGCGCTCGCCTGGGCGCGCGCCAACGGGCTTGATCGGCTGGTGCGCCCCGGCAGCGAGGCGCCGGTCGGCCTTGTCACGGTCGGCAAGGCACACACCGACGCGATGCACGCGCTCGCCATGCTCGGCCTGGAGCACGATCCGCGGATCGCGGTCTACAAGCTCGGCGTGTCCTGGCCGATCGAGACCGAGGGTCTTTTCCGCTTT
>DATIMU010000250.1:0-1669 GCA_035475015.1 Acetobacteraceae bacterium | reverse complement strand
GAGCAGCATCTCGGTGACGGCGTGCTCGACCTGCAGGCGGGTGTTCATCTCGAGGAAGCCGAAGCTGCCGTCGGCGCCGCGCAGCATCTCGACGGTGCCGATATTGTCGTAGCCGAGCTCGCGCAGCACCGCGACGGCGCGCTCCGCGACAGCCTCGATCTCGGGGCGCGGGATGTTCGGGGCCGTCGCTTCCTCGATGATCTTCTGGTGGCGGCGCTGCAGCGAGCAGTCGCGCTCGAACAGGTGGCGCACCTCGCCGTGCTTATCACCGAGCACCTGGAATTCGATGTGGCGTGGCCGCTCGACGAGCTTTTCCAAATACACGTCGGCGCTGCCGAAGCTGCGGCCGGCGAGCGAGCGGGCGCGCTCGACCGCCTTGTGCAGGCTGGTCTCGTCGGTCGCGGCGATCATGCCGATGCCGCCGCCGCCGCCGGCCGGTTTGACCAGCACGGGATAACCGATCGCCGCCGCCGCGCGTGCCGTCTCGGCTGGGCCGTCGCCGAGAATGCCGGAGCCGCGCGCGACCGGCATTCCGTGCTGCTGGACGAGCGCGCGGGCGCGGGTCTTTTCGCCCATCGCCTCGATATGCGCCGCGGAGGGGCCGATGAAGGTGAGGCCCGCCTCGGTCACGCGGCGCGCGAACGCCGCGTTCTCGGAGAGGAAACCGTAGCCCGGGTGGATGGCATCGACCGAGCGGCTTTTGGCGAGCGCCAGCAATCGCTCCTGATCGAGATAGCTCTCGCGCGCCGGGGCGGGACCGATGGGATGCGCCTCTGTGGCGTGCGCGAGATAGGGCAGCTCGCGATCCGCCTCGGAGAACACCGCGACGGAGGCGACGCCGAGCTTTTCCAGCGCGCGAATGACGCGCGCGGCGACGGCGCCGCGATTGGCGATCAGGACTTTCCGGAACATCGCTCTTCCCGCTGCGCGCCCCAACTCTTGTCATCCCCAACCCTTGTCATCGGGGGCGGCAGACGGTCCTATGGGCCGGCGAAATTGGTGTCAACCCGCGCCTCGGCGCGGCAGGGGAGAGCTATGGCGGAAACCAAGGTGCTGTCGGAACTGAACGGAACGGTGTGGAAGATCGAATCGGCACCTGGCGACCGCGTCGCCGAGGGGGATACGCTGATCCTGCTTGAATCGATGAAGATGGAGATCCCCGTCATGGCGCCGAAGGACGGCGTGGTGAAGGCGATCCTGGTGAAAGAGGAGCAGCCCGTCACCGAGGGCGAGGTGCTGGCGACGATGGAGTAGGAAGCGCCCTCACCCCGGCCCTCTCCCGCTGGGGGAGAGGGAGAAGAAAGCCCTGTCCCCTTGCGGGAGAGGGTTGGGTGAGGGGTTCTGCAGCGGGAGGGAACGCACGCATGAAAATCGAAAAGATCGAAGACCTGCACTGCGACGCCGGCTGGCGGACATTCTCGTTCCTCAAGATCAGCACCGCCGACGGCGTGGTCGGCTGGTCGGAATACACCGAGGCCGACGGCAGCCGGGGGCTCACCGCGATCATCCGGGGACTGGCGGAGGGGCTGATCGGCGAAGACCCGCGCCGCGTGCAGCGCATCACCTCGCATTTGCAGAACAAGACCATCCAGGCGGTGGGCGGGATCAACCAGCGCGCCATCGCGGCGATCGAGAACGCGCTGCTCGACATCAAGGCGAAGGCGCTCGG
>DATIMU010000249.1:0-3649 GCA_035475015.1 Acetobacteraceae bacterium | reverse complement strand
GCCGGCCAGCAGCGCGGTGATGGCGAAGGTCAGCAGGATCACCCGCTCGCTGTGGATGCCCATGATCTCGGCGGCGTTGCGGTTCTGCGCCACCGCCCGTATCTCGCGGCCGAACCCGGTTCGCATCACCAGCACCTCGAGTACCGTCAGCAGCACGGCGGCGATCGCCAGGCTGACTGCGAGCCCCTGCGCGACCAGGTAGCCGCCGATATGAAAGAAGCCGCGCAGCCGGATGGGGAACAGGATGGCCTTGTTGCCGAAGATCACGGCCGCCGTGTTCTGCAGGATCATGCCGGCGCCGATGGAGGCGATGAGCGGCATCTCGATGGCCGCGTCGCCGCTGTATCGGCGCCCGGGCCGCAGTGCCACCCGTTCCACCAGCAGCGCCACGCCCAGCATCACCACGACGGCCAGCAGCACGGCCTCGATCGGCGCCAGCCCGGCGGATACGCCCCAGACCACCGCGACCGCCGCCACCATGCCGAAATCGGCGTGCGCCATGTTGAGCACGCCCATGATGCCGAAAATCATGGTGAAGCCCACGGCGAACAGCGCGTAGATGCCGCTGGCGAGCACGCCGTTGATGAGCTGCTGCGTCAGCATGTCATGCTTGTCCCAGATAGGCGGATTGGATCGCCGGATCATCGAGCAGCGCGCGGCTCTCGCCCTCTCGCGTGATCGCGCCGAGTTCCAGCACATAGGCGCGCGAGCAGAGACCCAGCGCGCGATAGGCGTTCTGCTCGACCAGCAGCATCGGGATGCCCGCGTTCCGGCGCAGCGTGTCGAGTGCCGCGTAGACCGCGTCCTGGATGACCGGGGCGAGACCCAGCGAGGGTTCGTCCATCAACAGCAGCGCGGGGTTGCCCATCAGCACGCGCGCGATCGCCACCATCTGCTGCTCCCCGCCGGAGAGGGTGCGCGTGATCTGGCCCTGGCGCTCGCGCAGCCGCGGGAACAGCGCGAACACCTCGGCGAATTTCCGATCGCGTTCGGCCCGCCCGAGCAGGCGTCCGCCCAGAAGCATCTCCTCGCGGACGGACAGCCCCGGGAACAGTTCGCGGCCTTCCGGCACATAGCCGATGCCGGCGCGACGGATCGCGTGGGTGCGAAGCCCGGCGATCAAGCGGCCGTTGAACGTGATCCGGCCGGCACGGCTCGCCAGCCCCATGACGCCCCGCAGCAGGCTGGTCTTGCCGGCGCCATTGCTGCCGATCACCGCCACGGCTTCCCCCACGCCGACCGTCAGGCTCGCGCCGCGCACCGCCCGCAGGCTGCCGTACGACACGCGAAGATCGTCCAGCCGCAACGCGGGTTCGCTCACGCCGCGGTTCCGAGATACGCGGCGATCACCGCCGGATCGCGCCGCACCGCGTCGATCGGGCCGGTGAGGAGCACGCGGCCGAAGTTCAGCACCACCACCCGCGCCGAGGCGCGCGCCACGAGATCCATGTGATGCTCGACCAGGATCACCGCGACGCCCTCGTCCGCGATCGCCTTGATGAGGTCGGCGAGATCGCGCTGCTCGGACAGCGTGGAGCCGGCCGCCGGCTCGTCGATCAGGAACAGGCTCGGCCGCGTCGCCAGCCCGCGCGCGATCTCCAGCCGCCGCCTCTCGCCGTACGAAAGGGCGGCTGGCCGCAGATGCGCTTTCGCCTCCAGCCCGACGCGGGCGAGCAGGGCCATGCTGTCGGGCAGGGCGGCGGACCGATGGGTGCGCCGGGCCGAGTGCCGCGCCAGCTCCAGATGCTCAAGCGCGGAAAGTCCCTCGAACAGGCGGATGTTCTGGAACGTGCGCGTGATCCCGAGCTGAATCAGCCGCGCCGGCGATCGCAAGGCGGTCTCGACGCCGTCGATCAGCATCCGCCCGGAGTCGATCGGGATCATCCCTGAGAGGCAGCCGAGCAGCGTCGATTTTCCGGCGCCGTTCGGGCCGATAACGGCGGTCACCTCGCCGGCGCCGACCTCGAGCGACACCGCGTCGAGCGCCTGGAGGCCGCCGAAGCGCTTGCTGATCCGGTCGACCTCGAGGCGCATCGCTATTGCGTCAGCGGCTCGAACCCGTGCGGCCCGAACTCCAGGATACGTGGTTCCTGTCGCAGGTTGTCGCCCGAGCCGTCGTAGGTGAACTTGCCGTTCACCCCCTCGAAGTCCTTGGTCGATCCGAGCGCCTTGCGGATGGCCTCGCGATCGGTGGACCCGGCGCGTGTGACGGCTTGGGCAAGAAGTCCGACCGAGTCGTAGCCGAGCGACACGTAGATCGGCGGATTGCCCTTCCCGGTTTTCTGCTTGTAGAGAGCGAGGAAGTCCTTCACCGCCGCGCGGTCCTCCTTGGGGCTGTACGAGGCGAACGTCATTACCCCGTACGCGGATTTGCCCGCGAGATCGCCGATCTTCGGATCGTTGAGCGGCGCGCCGCCCAGGATCGGCGCATTGATGCCCATCTCGCGCGCCTGGCTGATGATCAGCGCCGCCTCGTTGCTGGTAGCGGCGACGTAGAGCAGGTCCGGCTTTCGCGCCGCGATGTTGGTGAGCTGGGCGGAGAAATCCTGATCGCCGGTGCGGAACGACTCGGCGCCCTTGAGTTCGAGCCCAGCACCGGGAGCGGCGGCCTTGACCGCGTCCTGCTCCGCCACCGTCGCGTTGTTCGCCGTGTCATAGATCACGGCGATGCTCTTCGCGCCCTTGAGTGCCTTGACCTGCGACAGGACCGGTCCCATCGCCTTGCTGACGATCAGCTGCACCCGGAACGACCAGGGGCTGAAATCCTTGTACGGGATGACCGAGCCGATGGAGATCAGCGGCAGTTTTACCTCATTGGCCGCGGGATCGAGCGCCACGAATTCGGAGGAGGAGATGAACAGGTCGCCGACAATGCGCGGATCGGCGCCATACTTGCGATAGAGCGCTACCGCCTTGGCGCGATCGCCGGCGCTGTCGTCGTACTCGACGCGCAGCTTGCGCCCGAGCACGCCGCCCTTGCGGTTGATCTCGTCCACCGCGAGATCCATCCCGGTCTTGCCGTCCTCGCCATACGCGGCATACGGACCGCTGAGCGACATCGCGGCGCCGATCACCACGTCGTCGGCAGCCCGCGCGCGGTGCGATGCCGCCGCCAGACAGAGGCCGATCGCGGCCGCGAGCAGTATCCTGAGCCGGGTCTTCACTATCCCCTCCGATCGGTCATGCGGGTGCTTCCGGCTTTTCGAGCAGGGCCAGGCTTTCCATCGCCAGCCCGTAACCGAGCAACTCGTGCAGCCGCTTCTTCAGGTAGTCCGTGAACAGCAAGCGGGTGTAGCGCAGCAGCAAGGTCGGGCGCTTGGCCAGATCCTCCGCGAGCTCCCAGGCGCGCGCCAGCACCTTGTCTTGCGGCAGCACCTCGGCGACCAGCCCGAGCTGGTGCGCCTCTTGCGCGCCGATGGTCTGGCCGGTGAGTAGGAAGTAGCGGGCGCGATTGAAGCCGAGCAGCAGCGGATAGACGATGTGCATTCCGTCACCCGGCACCATGTTCGACATGAAGTGCGCCGAATCCTGGAATGCCGCGGTGTCGGAGGCGAGCACGATGTCGGACAGCAGCGGGATCTCCGAATGCCGCCACGCCGGGCCGTTCAGGGCGGCGATTACCGCACCTCGATGCTGAGCAGGTTCACCA